>JAEELJ010000025.1 GCA_016288855.1 Acholeplasmatales bacterium | reverse complement strand
GTGCAGCTGTTGTTGTATTTACTGTTGTTGTACTTGGTGCAGCTGTTGTTGTATTTACTGTTGTTGTACTTGGTGCAGCTGTCGTTGTATCAACTGTTGTTGAAATTGGGTTTGTAGTTGTAGCTACAGTTGTAGTATCAACTGTTGTTGAAATAGGATCTGTAGTTGTTGCTATAGTCGTTGTTTCAACTTGAGTAGTTGTTTGTTGTGTTGTTGTAGTAGAATCCACTTTTTTATTAGGATCCTGCTTTCCGCTTGAACATGATGCTAAAGCAATTGCCCCTATTGCTAAAGCACTAGACAAAGCTAGATGTTTTAATTTCATTTTATTCTTCCTCTCTCGTAAAAAGTTATTTACAAATTTAATTGTATCAACTTAACGAGTAATTTGCAAGCGTTTTCCGATAACGTTTTCATTTTTTTTATTTATAAAATAAATATGTATTATAATTCATATACTTAAAAACAAAAAAGGATTGCATTTTTGCAATCCTTTTATCCATACACTTTTATCTGTTTTAAATATTCAAACTGACTAAGCTGCCTTTACAACATTCTTAGCTAACTGTCCTCTTTCGCCTTCTTCTACATCGAAAGAAACATCGTCACCTTCATTTAATGACTTATAGCCTTCTGCTACAATTGCACTGAAGTGTACAAATACGTCTTTGCCTTCTTCAGATACGATAAAACCGTAGCCCTTATCAGCATTGAACCATTTAACTTTTCCCTTCATAATTCTAGAACTCCTTTCAAACAAACCTATAAAGATTCTATATTTTATAAAACCTTCAAAATAATTATACAACTAGTTTTAAAAATTAACAACTAATTTTCGAAAATATTTTGAACATTCTTCAAAATTAAATCGCTTACATTGTTTATAATTTTACATAAAGTGTTTTCATTTTATAAAAAATGCTAAATTTAATACAAAAATATTATGTTGATATGATTTAAAGTTCGAATTATAATGTTTTTGGGTGATTTTTTGATGAATAATATTTTATTAAATTATTTTTTAAATTATGTAAAAATAGATACTATGTCTAGTGAAGATTCTAATACTAC
Source organism: Acholeplasmatales bacterium (assembly GCA_016288855.1). GTDB lineage: Bacteria > Bacillota_I > Bacilli_A > Acholeplasmatales > Anaeroplasmataceae > Anaeroplasma. The sequence continues at coordinate 12,502 of JAEELJ010000025.1, read as the reverse complement.
TCCTTCTACTATGAAGCAGTTCGATCTTGCAAGAAAACTAGTTTTAGATTTAAAGGAATTAGGATTAAATCCAGTTCTAGATGAAAAGAATTGTTATGTTACTGCTGAATTAAAATCTAATTGTAACTCAAATTTAGCAATTGGCTTCTTCGCACATATGGATACAATTCCTGGTTTTTCTGGAACAAATGTTAAACCACAAATCATAAAAAACTATGATGGTAAAGAAATTAAATTAAATGGAATTACCTTAGATCCTAAAAACTTTGAATTCCTTCCTAAATTAAAAGGTAAAACAATTATCACTACAGATGGTACAACAGTTTTAGGAGCTGATGATAAAGCGGGTGTTTCTGAAATAATGAGTATGCTTCATTATTTTATAAATAACCCAACTATCCCACATGTTAATATTAAAGTTGCTTTCACACCAGATGAAGAAATTGGTGGTGGTCTTAAAAACTTTGATATAAAGGGATTTAATTGTGATTATGCTTATACTGTAGATGGTGAAATATATAATGAAGTTGACTTTGAAAACTTCAATGCTGCTTCTGCAGTTATTAAAATCAAAGGCTTAGATATTCATCCTGGTAATGCAAAAGGCAAAATGATTAACGCATCACTTGTTGCTCATGAATTCATTTCAATGCTTGATTCTAAAATGAGACCTGAAAATACAGAGGGCTACGAAGGATTTAACCACCTATGCTCAATTGAAGGTATATGTGGTGAAGCAAAGATGGAATATATCATAAGAAACCATGATGCAAAAATATTTAATTCGCAAAAGGATGATTTTATAAGAATCCAAGATGAATTAAATAAAAAATATGGAGAAAATACTGTTAAGGTTACAATTAAAGATCAATACAAAAACATGAGAGAATGGATTGATTTAGATCCAAGATCAGTAATAAGAGCTAAAAAAGCAATTGAAGACTTAGGATTAGTATCAGTATCAGAACCAATAAGAGGTGGTACTGATGGTGCTTTCTTAACAAGAAATGGTCTAAATACTCCAAATCTAGGTACAGGCGGATACAATCCACATGGTCCATACGAAATGGCTTGTCTTGATGAAATGGAAATGGTTGTTAAAATCTTAATTAATATCGCAAAAGAGAATTAATATTAATGGAGCTTATATAATAGCTCCATTTTTACTTTATATTTTATAAAAAATTATATATAATTTTACTAAGAGGTTTATTATTATGGCAAATAATTTGGGTATTTTAAGAAAAGAATTTAATATGACACAACAGGATTTAGCTTTAGAATTAGATACTTCTTCTACTAATATTGGATATTATGAGCAAGAAAAAAGAGATTTTTCTACTAAAATGCTAATAACATTATCAGATATGTTTAAAGTTTCAATTGATTATATACTTGCTATAAGAAATGATGGAATATACTTATATTATGAAGGACAAGATATCATTGAATATAATATTAGTGATGAATTATTAAAAAAGCTAAAAGAAAAGGATGTTATTTATTATAAGAAGGACTCCTATAAAAGATACATTAATATAAATAAATTATTAGGCATTGACCTAGACCAAGATTTAACTGACTTAATGAAGCCTATTAAGAACTTAGATTTTTTAATTGAAACAATTCCAAATCTACCTTTAAAAAGTAAAGATGATTTAAATAGATTATATACCATATATAAAATTCAAAAGCTAGATGACGATAAGCTAAATACTATTAAGAAGCTATTATCATATTTATAATTGGTACCATAAAATATATAAAAACTGGTTATTAAAATAACACCAGATTAGTGATAAACTATATTTATAAGGAAGGTATAAAAATAATGAAAGTTTTAACAATTCAAGATATTTCTTGCTATGGACAATGCTCTACTACTGTTGCATTACCAATATTATCACACTATGGACACGAAACAGCAATTCTACCATCTGCAATCCTATCAACTCATACTTGTGGATTTAAGGATTTTACTGTTCTTGATTTAACAGATGAAATGCCAAAAATCATTGATCACTGGATTCATGAAAGAATTAAATTTGATTGTATATATACTGGTTATATTGGTGATAAAAGACAATTCGGTTATATTTTAAAATGTAAGGAAGAATTATTAGTACCTGGTGGATTATTCATAGTTGACCCAGCAATGGCTGATAATGGTAAAATGTATCCTGGCTTATCAACTGAGATTATATTTGGTATGAGAAAATTATGTTCTAAAGCCGATTATATTATTCCAAATATTACAGAAGGATGCTTCTTAACTGGCAATGATTATAAAGAAACACATGATACTGAATATGTAAATAAATTATTAAAGGATTTATTTGATTTAGGATGTAAAAATGTAATCTTAACTGGTGTTCAAGAAGATAGTGATACAATTGGTGCAGTTGCATATGATGGTATTACAAGAACTTATAATCTAGAAGTTAAGGAAGAAAAAAGCTACCATGGAACAGGTGATATCTTCTCTTCTATCATAGTTTCTGATATTCTAAATGGTAAGAATTTAAAGGACACCTTAAGACACGCTTGTAAATTTATAATTGAAGCTATAAGAAAGACCGTAGATGATGATACACATTCTTATGGTGTTAAATATGAAGAAGTCTTAAGAGACGAAATCAATAATTAAAAAAAGTCTTCGCTTTTGCGAAGGCTTTTTCTTATGCAAATGTATATAAATATATTCCTATCCATTGGATAACTGCACCTGCAATTACAAAGAAATGCCATATAAAATGTGCAGAAGGTTTTCTTTTTAGCATTCCAAAAGGTATCATACCTAAGGAATAAACAATTCCACCACCTAATATCCATAAGAATAAAGGTATTCTATTATGTATAAAGAATCCTGGAATAAATGATAATCCACTCCAGCCTATTACAAAATATAGAGTAAAATGTAATTTTCTAAATTTACCAGGTCCAAATACACATGCAAATGTTATACCTGTAATAACTGCAATCCACATTATTATAAAATATATAATACCAATAATTTGTCCGGTATTACCATATTCTATTGCTAACTCAACTAATTGTAGTGGTGCAAAGGTACCAACTATTTGAAGATAGATTGAGCTATAATCAAATCTTCTCCATAATCTTTTTACCTTACTTCCCCACTTCCATGAATGATATAAGCAAGAATTAAAAAACATTAAAAACATACATATTCCATAAACTATTGCAGATGCAATCATAAGTGGAGTATGAGACTTCATAAGCATTAAAGTCATTGCGATTAGGGCAAATATAGCACCACAACCATGGCTTGTCGCATTACCTATTTCTTCTAATACATAAAGCTTAGGTGCCTCATTTCTTTTTCTTGTTGCGCGAATTTCAGGTCCTTTTTCTAAGGTTTCTTCTCTTTTTAATCTTAAAGAAACTCTTTTATCAACCATCTTTTCTCTTTTCTTTTCTTCTTTTCTAATTCTTTTTAATTCTTTTTTCTCTCTTTTGGCTTCAGCTTTTTCATTTTTACGTCTTAATTTCGTTTCTTTTTTTTGAATATTTAATTGGATTTTTTCTTCTTTTGTTGCCATATAACTCATCTCCAATTCATTCATCTAGTTTATTATACTAGATAAAATAGTTTTTGTCTATATTTTATCTATTTTTCTTATAAAATATAATTGGATTTTTTATTGAATTTAGTGCAAATTAATATATAATAATAAATAGAATTTATTTTTGTTAGGGAGATTTGAAATGAAAAAAATTATTGGTGTATTATTAACTTCTTTATCATTGGTTACATTAAGCTCATGTAATAAAACAAATGAAGCAACTACTTCTACTACAAATACAACTACAACTGATGTTATATCAAGTTACCAAGAATATGATAATCCATTTAATATGATTGGCATAGGTGGATTTGGTTATGCCGGTTCGTTTGAAATTCTAGGACCTATCGAAGGATCTGATGTTGGTGAGGATTTAATTATTCCAAATAAAATTACAAAAGATGGAGAAATTATTGGTAGTGTTGTTGCCATAGGACCAGATGCATTTAAAAATTTTGCTATTAAAAACTTAGTGCTTCCAACAACACTTAAATTTATTTACCAAGGTGCATTTGAAAATTGTCATAATTTAGAAAACATTAAATTTATGGACGATGATGGAAATATCACAAGACAATTTAATATTAATAGTATCGATGAAAATGCATTTAAAAATGCTGGTATAAAATATACAAATGGTTTATTTATAAATAGTAATGGAGATCTTTTAGCTGCAGATAGTAATATTGAAGAATTAACACTTCCAGATGATGTTAAATCTATATATGGTGGCGTATTTAAGAATTCAAAATTAAAAAAAATAGACTTGAATAACGCAACAACTATATATGATGATTCATTTACTGGCTCAAAGTTAGAAGAAATTAGTGGTGGAGATAAAATAAAATATATTACTTATTATGCATATAATAATACACCTTTCTTTAGAAGTCTAAATTCTAAATATGTATTAGGTGAGGTTTTATTATATGATAATATTACTGATAGTAATTATATTATAGATAAAAATGTAAAATCTATTGCTTATTTATATGGTAATAGTTCATCTATTGTTATTCCAAAAAACATTGAAAATATATATGTTCACGCATTAGACGATATAAGTAATTTAGAAAACATTTATTTTGAAAATATTTATGGTAACACTAGTATTTCATCATATAATGGATTAGATAATGTTAATTTAATTGTTCCTTTTGGCGCATTAAATTATTATATTACAAATAATAAATCACTAGAAAATAATTTTAAGACTATTGATGTAAATATATCTTTTTATAAAGGCGATACATTTATAAAGCAAGAAACTTTCCATTATGGAGCTAACTTAATAATTCCTAATGAATATATTTCTGCAAAAGATGATGATGGAAATATATATAAACGTGGGGATGTAATTTATTTCCATGAAGATATGACTCTATATTTATATGAAAGCTCTATGACACTAGAATAATTATTTAGTTTATATTAAAAAAAGTTAGTAAGCACATAAAATGTTTACTAACTTTTTATTTTTTTATAATAATGTCTTATCTGTTTCGCCCATTCTAACCTTAGAGTCAAACTTCTTACGTTCAACTGTATCTAAAATCTTCTTTCTAAGACGAATATGAGAAGGTGTAACTTCTACTAATTCATCATCATTAATGAATTCTAGACAAGCTTCTAATGTTAAAATTCTAGGCTTCTTTAATACTACTGTTGTATCCTTATTTGATGAACGAGTATTTGTTTGTTGCTTAGCCTTAACTACATTTACAGCTAAATCTGTATCCTTATTAGATTCACCAACAATCATACCTTCATAAATTTGTTCACCAGGTCCTACGAACATAACACCACGATCTTCTAGTGCACCAAGTGAATATGCAGTAGACTGACCATCTGCCATTGAAACTAATACACCAGTTTTTCTTGTACCAACATTAACATTATCTAATGGTCTATAATCTAAGAATGAGTGATTTATAATACCATATCCCTTTGTTAATGTCATGAAATTAGTATTGAAACCAATTAATCCTCTTGATGGGATTGTATAAATTAATCTTGTTTGAGTTTCAGTATTAGTCATTGTTTCAAGATTACCATGACGGTTACCCATCATTTCAATAATAGCACCTGCAGTTTCACTAGGTAAATCAATTACACAGTATTCATATGGTTCCATCATAACACCATTTTCTTCATGTAAGATAACATGAGGACGAGACACTTGGAATTCGAATCCTTCACGACGCATATTTTCAATTAGGATACCTAAATGTAATTCACCACGTCCTGATACAATCCATTCTTCTTTCATATCTACTCTTTCAACTCTTAAAGAAACATCCTTTTGAGTTTCACGGAATAATCTATCTTCAATTTTAGATGCAGTAACAAGTTTACCATCCTTACCACAGAATGGAGATGTATTTGTACCAAAAGTCATCTGAACAGTTGGTTCTGAAATACTAATCTTTTCTAAAGGTTCTTCTTTTCCAACAGGACATACAGTTTCACCAACTGAAATATCTGCTAAACCAGAAATACCTACAATATCACCAGAATATGCTTCATTTATTTCTACTCTATCAAGTCCAAAGAATCCATAAAGCTTTTGAATTCTAAACTGCTTAATAGAACCGTCTAGTCTGCAGCAAGAAACAGTGTCATTTACATGAATAGTACCACGTGCAATTTTACCAATACCAATTCTTCCTTGGAAATCAGTATAGTCTAGTAAGCATGGTTGGAATTGTAATGGGGCATCCTTATCCTGATTTGGAGCTGGAATTTCTTTAACAATTAAATCTAATAATGGATCCATTCCTTCCTTTTGTGTTGAAACATCTGGATCTAGTGATGAAGTGTTGTTCATCGCAGATGTATAACAAATAGGGAATTCAAGCTGATCATCATCACAACCTAGATCAATGAATAATTCTAATACTTCATCGATAACCTCTGCGATTCTTGCAGAAGGCTTATCTACTTTATTAATAACTACTATGGGTTTTAAATGTGCTTCAAATGCTTTCTTTAAAACGAATCTTGTTTGAGGCATTGTTCCTTCATATGCATCTACTACTAAAACAACTCCATCTACCATCTTCATGATTCTTTCTACTTCACCAGAGAAATCTGCGTGTCCTGGAGTATCTAAGATATTAATCTTATAATCCTTCCATTTGATTGCAGTATTCTTTGCTAAAATAGTAATACCACGTTCACGCTCTAAATCATTGTTATCCATGATTAATTCACCCATATCCTGGTTGTCACGGAATGTGTGTGAATCCTTTAATAACTTATCTACTAATGTAGTTTTACCATGGTCTACATGGGCAATGATTGCAACATTTCTTATATCTTTTACGTCCATAATAATTTCACCTCAGTCTAACAAAATAATTATAACAAAAAACATATATAACTTTGAAATTATTTTTCAAGAAAGCGTTATTATTTTCTTTTATATGAAATAATTGGTAAAGCTAATGAATATATTAAATCAGAATTTAAATCCTTATAAGCCTTAATGACCATATTTAAATAAACAATACTTGAATTACCTTCCATTTGACATACCTTATATATTTTTGATATAGCCTCAAAGAATAAAGGGTCTGCAGTATTAGTTAGATTATCTAAATATATATGTAATTCAGGATGTCTATTTAGTGTATGATAAAACGCACTAATACTTCTTGGTAATCTTCTTGAAATTTCAATTGAGAAAGGAATACCTGCAACAAGCTCATATATTTTTTCAAGCTCTAATCTTACTGCATGTAATATAATATCCTTTTCTTCTTTTGATTTAGTATTATATCTAAGCAAATGACAAATAAGCTCATATCTCCATAAAACTCTATGTTGACTCTTATTTGCGCTTGGATAATAAGTCATATATAAATCTATGAATTCATCTAATGCTTGCTTATAATCTAAGTAATTATAGAATCTCTTAATAACTGATGTATATTTATCAATAAGCTCTTTTTTATCTTGCTTAATAGAATTAACATTTAATAATTCCTTTAAAAAGTTATTAGACTCAATAAAATATGAAACAATTAAATCTTCTATATATACAGTCTTAGTTTCTTTTTTACCATCTTCTTGATATATTGTATAACAAAACTTCTCCTTTGTTATATTAGAATAATCTAAGATACAATAAGCATTATCATGACATACAACTCTATTAGATGGATGACCTACAACATCATTTCTAATATATTTCAATTCACGTAAATTCTTATTTGAATTTATGTTAATAAATGACTTAGATGATGTTAAAGATAATGCAATTTGGTAAAGTGAGTCTACTGATACAAATAGTGCTTGTAATAATGCATATACTCTTAATGCAACATCAGCATCATCTAATCCCTCTTCCTTTTTTAAATATGCTTTTATTATTTCATTAGAAATATTAATCGCATTTAATGAAGAAGCCATCTTATAATCTTTAAGCTTATAATATTTATCATAATTAAATTTTTCAATTATTTCTTCATTAGTTTTTTCTAGTTTTAAAATCATTACTATTTCACAACCTTATTAATTAAATATGAAACAAATTGTGTTGCACATCTACCAGATAAAGAACCATATCTTAGCTGCCAACGATTAGCTTCCATATATAATGTTTCATCATCAATATTAATATTATTCACAATCGCAAGTGCTTTAACCATCTTCTTAAATTCCATAGGAGATAAATTACTATAATAGATTTGAAGACCAAATCTATAAGCAAGTGAAAGCTTTTCTGCCTGTGTTTCATTTCTATTTAGGTCATCGTCAATTGTACCATTATCCTTAAATGTTTCTTTAATTAAATGACGACGGTTAGATGTTGCATATACTGAAACATTATCAGGCTTAGGTTCAATTCCACCTTCAATAATTGATTTTAAATATTTATATTCAACCTCATTCTCTTCAAATGAAAGATCATCCATATAGATAATATAATAGTAAGGTCTTTCACGTAGAGTATGAATTATTTTAGATATTTCTTCCATTTGGTGCTTATATACTTCAATAATTCTTAAGCCCTTATCAAAATATTTATTAATTAAGGCTTTTATAGATGTTGATTTACCTGTACCTGAATCACCATATAATAATACATTATTAAATGGCTTCCCTTCTATAAAGCATTCTGTATTATCACATAATAATTCCTTTTGCATATCATATCCAATTAAATCATCAAATGTTACATTTAAAACATTTGTAATAGGCTTTAGCTTTCCATCATCAACTCTAAATGCTTTATATATAGCCATATAAGATAAGCCTTTATTTTTATAAAAATCTAGGATAGCATTCTTAAAAGAATCATAATCATTATCAATTATCTTAGATATAATTTCATCAATTAATTCACCTAAATACTTATTTGCTCTATCAGATGTAATCTTAAAATTACATGCCTCACCTAATGATAATATATCCATATTATATAATTCATAAAAATAATGAAAATCACTATCTACATATGAAGAATATCCAATATCATTTTTATTTCTTTCTATTGCTCTCGTATAGCTATTATCATTAAAAATGAAAGTATAAATTATATATTTTTTCCATAAATTTCCATCAAGTCCTTCTTCAATTCCAAAGTTAATTAAATTAGAAATTGCTTTGACTTTATCATCATCAATATTAATAACTGAATCTAATATTTCTTTTCTTTTAATATTATTAAAAATATATAACATAGTAATCACATCCTTAAACATTATAATTATAACATAAAGTCTAGACTAAAAAAATAATATCAAATGTTTAATTATATGGTAAAATTAAAAAGGTGATGAAAATGAGATATGTTATATATAATCCTCTATCATGTAATGGTAAAGGAAATGACATTAAAAATAAATTTTTAGATGAATATAAATCTAAATTCGATGATTTAGTCCCAGTTAATGGCTTAACTCTTAAGCAGGATGAATTTAGAAATAAGCTAAATGATGAGGATGAAATAATACTTATCGGTGGAGATGGTACTATTAATGTATTTCTAAATAAGTATTTAAGAAATGACATTAAGAATAAAATATTCTTATATGGTGGTGGTTCTGGAAATGATTTTTCTAAGGATATAGGAACACCTCCATATACTTTAGTAGAAATAACAAAGTATCTAAAAAACTGCCCATATGTCATTGTTAAAGGTGGTAAAAGATATTTCTTAAACAATGTAGGTTTTGGAATTGATGGTAAAGTTTGTTATACTGCTGAAGAATTAAAAAAGAAAAAGAAAAAATTTAATTACACTGCGATTGCAGCAAAGCTTCTTCTACTACTTAGAAAAAAGGTTGCAGTTGTAAGGGTTGATGGAAAAAGATATGTCTATAAAAATGTAATTCTAGCAGCATCTATGAATGGTAAATATTATGGCGGTGGAATGAAAAACGCACCTGACCAAGATAGATTAAGTGATGAATTAACATTAGTAGTCCTACATGCAAGAAGCAATCTACATGCAATGTTTAGATTCCCAAAAATGATAAAGGGTGAGCATTATAAATATAAAAAAATAGTTGCAATACATAAGGGAAAATCAATAGATGTAACATTTAATAAGCCTGAATACATTCAGGTTGATGGTGAGGTTTTAGGAAAATATACTCACTATAAAGCAATAAAAGAAATTAATAATGTAAAATAAAAAGTGTGAAAATCTTCACACTTTTTTTCATTGTTTTAAATTAATTTAAATTCATTTGAAGAAACCATCTTAATATTTGTCTTATAGAAACCTTTTAATGCCTTAATTAATTCATCTAGGTCATAAGCACCTGATGTTTCCATTGATGAATGCATTGCAACCTGGGCAAGTCCAATATCAACAGATGGAATTGAAACCTGGCTTAAAGAAATAGCTCCTAATGTTGAGCCACCTCTAACATCACTTCTATTTGTATTAAGCTGGAATTTAGCTTTACTTCTTTTACATATTTCCATAAATATAGCCATTGACATAGCATTAGTTGTATAAGATCCTCTTGCAGCAGACTTAATAACGATACCACCATTTAGGTAAACTGCATTAGTTGGATCATATAGATTAGAATAATTTGGATGGAATCCTTGTGCATTATCTGCAGAAATCATAAATGAGTTTGCAAGTAATACCTTATGCTCAACAATCTTATATCCTAAAGATAATGAAATACGTTCTAGGATAGATGATAAGAAATCTGATGCAGCACCATTAATTGTGTCTGAGCCTATTTCTTCACTATTGAAGAATGCACCTACATTAACAGTTTCATCCTGAGGCTTAGAATTTTTTATTGCTTCTAGGATTGCATATGAGCATTCTAAATTATCAATTTGAGGTGCAATAATAAATGAATCATCAGCACCACCAATACAACCTCTATCTAATATAGATAAATATAAGTCACTTGATATAATATTTTCTTTCTTTAATTCATATTTCTTAGCAATTATAGAATAAAGGTCAACATTAGAATCTCTATCCTTAAATAATGGAACTAAATCAAGCTGTGCATTAACCTTAACTCCTGTGTTTAATTCAGGTCTATAATGAATTGAACAGTTAGGAATAATACACATAGGCTTATTTAAATTAACTAATACTGATTTTACACCAGTTGGAGTTTTTACAATAACTCTACCATTAATATTTAATGGTCTATCAAACCATGAATTAAGTATAGGTCCACCATATACTTCAGTATTTAGCATACCATATCCACTTTTTTCAAAATCAAAGTTTGGCTTTAATTTAAATGTTGGTGAATCTAAGTGAGCTGCAACAACATTATATGACATTTCTAAATCTAGTGATTCTAAATTATTAGGTAGTGTAAATGCAATAATTGCTGCATCATCTCTTACAACAAAATATTTACCACCATTTTGAAATTTCCACTTCTTATTCTCTTCAAGTTCAATATAACCTGATTTAATTAATTCCTTTTTAATTTCATCTTGTGCATGAAATGCATCAACAGATGGCTTTAAAAACTTTAAAAAATTATTCATTAGTAATCTCCTTTAATACCATTTTAACTTCAAATGATAATTCGTCTCCTACATATCCACAATAGCAATCATATATTCCATCCTTAAAATGTTTAACATGGATTATTTCATTTTGTAATGCTTCATGATGGAATGCAATTTCACAAGAGTTAAATAATAAATTATAATCCTTATCATACATATTATAAATAATATCTAAGTATCTTGCGTTATTTAAATGCTTATTATGATCATAATCAGTTAGGCAAACCTTATAATCATATTCATTTATTATATCTTTAGGGCAAAGATTTAATTTTCTTTTTGTTGCTTCATTATAATTTGTATTTTCATAATAAAGTCCTGGAAATTTAGCTTTATCAGATCTTTCTAATTTATGTGTATCCTTATTTACTAAAACCCATAAAGATATACCTGTTATTAAAAGTTCATTATGAATATCTCTAATTTCATATTCCCTTTCCATAAAAAGCTTATCTTGATTCTTAGGCCAAGAAACAATTGTAATTTCTTCACCATAAGATGGTACTCTTGATACTACATCAAATCTTTCGCCTATTATAATCCATAACAATCCCATATCTAACATAGTATCCGCCCCAAGACCTAATAGGTTAGCGTGAATACCAGCAATATCTTGAAAATAATCTAGGACTGCAGATGGTCTAATATAATCATTTATATCAACATCCTTTGTTTGGATAGGCATTGTTATTCTTTTATACATGTAACCATTTTCCATTTTACTTGCTCCTTCAAAGACAAATAGATTATAGCACAAAAATAGGAGCTGTAAAGAAATAAATTTTCATGCGAAGATTTAGAGCTTACAGCTCTTTTCTTTTTACCCAAAGACTTAAATAATAAAAAACACCCATTTTTGGGCATACTTAAAAGGAAAACCGTAGTTTTCAAAATTTTTTTAG
>JAEELJ010000024.1 GCA_016288855.1 Acholeplasmatales bacterium | reverse complement strand
CGAATTCACAGCAGAAACATTAGCTAATATTAAGACTGAAACAGTTAAGGTTGGCGAAGAAGATGTAAATGTAATTGTACGTATTAATGATTTATTACATGCAATACCTCAATATGGCGATTACATTGGTTCTGAATTAACAACTGAAACAGCACTTAATACAAAGGTTAATGATAATAAGGCTGCTGTAGACTTATTAGTAGCTCAAGCAGTTGCATATAACACTGCAAGAGGTTATGACTTAACTGCTGAAGCAAATATTAATGATAACACTGGATTTGGTAAATATCTTACTGCAGATGAAAAGACAGCAATCAATGCTTTAATTGCTGCTGTACCTGCATATGAAAATTATATTAATACAGAAGATTTAACAACAACTACATTAGTTACAGCTAAATTAAATGCTGATGAAGCAGATATACATTCATTAACTCTTCAAGCAAGCGCATATGCTTACATAAGATATACTGCTAATTCAAGTATGTTTACAGCAGAAACATTAGCTAATATTAAGACTGAAACAGTTAAGGTTGGCGAAGATGATGTTAATGTTATAGCTCATATTAACGCTTTAATTGATGAAATTCCACAATATAATGATTTCGTTGGAACAGAATATACTACTCAAGAACTTCTTACTCCGGTGATGGATGAAAAAATTGCTGAGATTGAATTATTAGTAGCACAGGCTAATGCATATAATGAAGCAAGAGGCTATGATGTAGCTAATGAAGCTGCTATTACAGCATTAGAAAATATTACAGCTGATGAAAAGACAGCAATCAATACTTTAATTGCAGCAGTTCCAGCATATGAAAATTATGTTGCTGCAGCAGCATTAACTGATGTAACAGCAATCAATACTAAGTTAAATGCAGATAAGGCCGCAATGGATTTATTAGTGGCTCAAGCAAATGCTTATAATGAAGTAAGAGGCTATGACTTAGGTAAGGAAGCCGTTGTTACAGCATTAACTAATATTGTGACAGCAGAAAAGAAATCAATTAATGAATTAATTGCTGCAGTACCTAATTATGCTGAATATATTACAGTACTTACTACTGATACTGCAATTACAGCAAAGAAGACTGCTGATAAAGCTGCAATTGATGATATAGTAACAAAGGCAACATATTATAATGACGTTTTAATTGAAGTAGCTACAGAAGTTGCTTCTGTAACAAGTACGACAAGAATCCCTCAAGCTGAACGTACTGCAATTAACGAATTATTTAATGCAATTCCAGTATATGCAAACTATATTAATGATAATACAACTACTCAAGTTGCAACTCAAAAGACTAATGATCTTGCAGCAGTTGCTTTAATTGATTATCAATTTGATAAGTACTTAGGTATTCTTAATGAAATTGATTCAAGAGTTGAAACTATTGTGGATACTTATGAAGATACAACTGAACGTGAAACAATTATTGCATTAATGCAAGCAATTACTTCATGGACAAATTATACTGGTAAGACAACTGGACAGGTAGATGCACAAGTTGAAACTGATATTGCTAAGTTAAATCTTATCGGTACAAGAATTGATACATTTAATAATATTAGAGCTTATATTACAACAAGTAATGCAACTATTGATGCTTATGTTCCTGAAAATGGTACATTCAGTAGTGCAGATAAGACTAATTTCAAGGGATTATATGCAGCATATGGTACTGAAGAAGTTTATGATGCAGCAATAGCTGATTTCACAACTGCAGCTGAATATGCTAATTATGAAACTCAAGTTAAGGCAGCAATTGATTTAATTGCTAAGACTAATGCTAAGACATATTCTGATATTATTAATCAGGTTGCAGTTAATGTAGCAACAATCAATGCTAAGTTATTATTAACTGATACATTAAAGAAGAACTTTATTGCTAGATTCTCTGCTCTTGCAACATATAGTGTTCATTATGATAATACTAAGGAATTAACTACAGTTGGTGATTTCACTACATATAAGACAAATGCATACAATGCTATTAACGATGTAGTAAGAATTGCTGAATACGAAAGACAGTTAATTGAATATGGTAACAATAAGGTTAACGCTATTTTACAAAAGCAAACTAATGGCGATATAACTGCAGCAGAAGCTAACTACTTAAGTAGTGTAATTGGTGCAATTTATGAAGCTAAGACAAATAAGAATGTTACAGTTCCAACTGATGCATCTGATAATTTAGCAAATGCAAAGAATGAAATGGATAATGTAGTTAACGCAGTTACAACATTCTCTAACGTTGATGGTGCAATAGCAACATTGAATAGCAATATTAATAAGTACATTACTGATGCAGAAAAGTACATTATGGATTCTTACTATGAATCTATTTATAAAATTGCATTAACAGTATGGAATAATAATATTGATACAATTAATGCTAAGGGTGAAGAAGCAAGTTATTCTTACGCATTACCTGAAGATACTTCATATGAAGCATTCCAAACATTTGTTCAAGGTTTACCACAAGCAACAACAATTATCAACAGACTTACAATTTTATCAACTTGGTATGAAAATGAAGAAGATGCTGATGATGATGGTGTATATGATGGTATGTTATATCAGATCATTGATGAATATAACACATTAGAACAAGCACAGCTTCCTACTGTTAGAACAACATATGTTAATAATTTAGAAACTAAGTATAATGAATATTTAGCTTATGATGGAACTGATCCAGATAAGCCAGATTATACAGCATTAGCTAAGAACTTAAAGCTTGCTTATAATACTTGGAAGACTACAATCAATAACTCTACAACTATTGCATCTGTAATTTCAAGTTACAATAATGGTATTTATGCTTTAGATGCTGCAGTATTAGATACAGCTAAGTCATTCTACTTAGATAAGTTAGAAACAAATTGTGAAGCATTAAAGACTCAGTATCCAGCATTGGAAGATGATATTGATGATGCATTTGACTATTGGCAAGGTCTTATTAATGGTCAAACTACTAGTGCCGCTGTAGCAGCACAATATGAAAATGCATGTGAAGCATTAGATGCTATAATTCAAGATTAATTTAATTAAAATAACTAATTAAATAAATAATGTTAATGGTGGCTATCACGAAAGTGGTAGCCACTTTTATGTTAAATAATGTGAAATTGCTAACGGGGTTGAACTATTTAAAAAAATAATTATAATTAAATTAAATATGCTAACCCTGTTAGCAATTTTAGGAGGTATATATGACAGAAGAAAAAATTCTTGAAATATTATTAAGATTTAGACCTAAAAAAATGCTTCCTGATAATGTACAAGGAATGAGATTTGTATGTGGTTATTTAGGAACTAATGGGATTACTAATGTAAAAGAATTAGGAGATGCGTTAGAAGTGTCTTCTGCAAGAATGGCAGTAATATTAAATAAATTAGAAGAAAAAGAATTAGTAAAAAGAATAAAAAGTAAGGACGATAAAAGAATTACTTATGTCAAGCTTACCGAAAAAGGATATGAATCTATCAATGAGGTTAGAAAACAAATGATAAAGAGATTCATGATTATTAAAGATGTTTTAGGTGAAGAAGAATTCGAAAGATTTATGATTGACTTAGAAAAAATATCTAATATTGATATGGAGGATATTGAATGTTAAAGCTATTTAAATACCTTAGTAAAAAAGATTTAATATTTATGCTTTGTATTGTTGCTTTCGTTGTAGCTCAGGTTGCATTAGAATTAACAATGCCTGATTTTACGCAAAAGCTTACTACATTAGTTTCTGATGTTATTCAAAATAATAAATTAAGAAGTGCTGGACTAACTTTAGAGATTGTTGAAGTTTCAATGAATGATGTTTGGTTTAATGGTGGAATGATGATTTTATGTGCGTTTGGTGCTATGCTATCATCATTTGCATGCGGATTCTTTTCATCAAGAGTTGCATCATCATTATCAAGAAATTTAAGAAATCAATTATTCCTTAAGGTAAATGGATTCTCTCAGGCTGAAATTAATAAATTTTCAACTCCATCCCTTATAACAAGAACAACAAATGATGTTGTACAAATCCAAAATTTCTTTGCGATGGGATTACAGCTATTATTAAGAGCACCTATTATGGCTATTTGGGCTGTTGTAAAAATAACATTTACTAACGTTAGATGGACAGTTGCCGCTGTAATTGCTGTTGGTGTAATTTTAGTTTTTGCGACTGTTATTATGATATTTGGTATTTCTAGATTTAGAAAAATCCAAAAGCTTACAGATGATCTCAATGACAAAACAAGAGAAAATATTAGTGGCGTTAGAGTCATTAGAGCTTTTAACGCAGAAGAATATCAAACTAAGAAATTTGAAGATGTTAATACCAAAACATATAAAAACAATACACAGGTTGCAGTATTAACATCATTCATGAATCCAGTAATGACTCTTGTAATGAATGGCTTAACACTTGCGATTTACTGGATTGGTGCTTATTTAATTAAAGAAACACCTGAAAATACATCACTATTATTAGGTGAAATGACCGCATTTGCATCTTATGCAATGCAAATAGTAATGTCTTTTATGGTATTAGTATTCTTATTCATAATATTACCAAGAACTGTTGTTTCAGCTAATAGAATCAATGAAGTATTAGATCAAGAAATAACTATTAAGGATGGTAATTATATAGATAATAATTCTAATAATAATGGTTCTAGTATTGTATTTAACAATGTTTCATTTTCTTATACAAATGATGACAAATACAATGTATCAGATTTATCATTTGAAATAGAAAAAGGAAAAACAACTGCGATTATAGGACCTACAGGCTCAGGTAAAACTACAATAGTTAATCTACTATCTAGAATGTATGATGTAACTAAGGGTGAAATATTAATTGATGGAATAAATGTAAAAGATTATAAGATTAATGATTTAGAATCAAAGATTGCAATTGCCTCACAAAAAGCAATGATGCTTAAAGGTACAGTTTTAGATAACATCACATATGGTGATAGTGATTCTAACATAGAATTAAGAAATAAAAAAATAGATAAAGCTTTAAAGGTTTCTCAATCTAATTTCATTATTGAGGATCAAAAAGGCCTAGAAAAAGAAGTTGCACAGGGTGGAACTAACTTTTCTGGAGGACAAAAGCAAAGATTATCTATCGCAAGAACCTTATATAAGAATTCAAATATATTAGTATTTGATGATACATTTAGTGCCCTAGATTTTAAGACTGATATGTTAGTAAGAAAAGGTATTAATGATGAATATAAGGATAAAACTATAATCATTATTGCCCAACGTATTGGTACTATTAAGAATGCTGATAAGATTATTGTATTAAATGATGGTAAGATTGATTCAATTGGTACACATGAAGAATTAATTAATAAATCAGAATTATATAAGGATATAGCATTATCACAATTAGAAAAGGAGGAATTATAATATGCCACCACATGGAAATATGAGAGTCATGAAGAAGGAAAAGCTTGATGTCAAATCATTAAAGAAATTATTCATATATGCAAAAAAATATGTTCCTGCCTTAGTAATTGGTATAATATTTGCTATTGGAGCAAGTATAACCTCTATAATAGGACCTAATAAGATTAAAGAATTAGTTTCAAATATTTACGATCTTGATAAATTTACTCCTATTGCTATCACTTTAGCAATTATATATGGAGTAGGAATACTATTAGGATATATGCAAAGCTTAATAACAAGCATTGTTACACAAAAACTTTCTCATAGATTAAGAACAGATGTTAATAGTAAGCTGAATAGATTACCACTATCTTATTTTGATTCACATGCAAGAGGTGCAATATTATCTATTGTAACAAATGATGTTGATACAATAGGGCAATCATTATCACAATCACTTGCTTCAATATTTTCATCTATTGTATTGTTCTTTGGTGTAGTAATTATGATGTTTTATACATCATGGATTCTAGCTTTAGTTACTATTGGTGCATCATTCTTTGGATTTGCAGGTATAATATTTATATCTGGATTCTCTCAACGTCATTTTAATCGTAGACAGCAAGCATTAGCAGAAATGAATGCTGATATTGAAGAAATATATACAAACCATCAGCTAGTAGTTACATATAATGCTAAGGATGAAGAAATTAAGAGATTTAGTAGTATTAATGACAAATTATATAATGCCAACTGGAAAAGTCAATTTTTAGGCGGTTTAATGATGCCTATGATGAATTTTAGTGGTAACTTAGCATATTCGTTAATATTTA
The DNA here is from genome assembly GCA_016288855.1 of Acholeplasmatales bacterium. GTDB lineage: Bacteria > Bacillota_I > Bacilli_A > Acholeplasmatales > Anaeroplasmataceae > Anaeroplasma. The sequence goes on along the minus strand of JAEELJ010000024.1, from coordinate 11,925 downwards.
TTGTTGGTATTTCTATATTTATAGCATCAGGACAAAATGATTTTAATATTTTAGGTACTTTAATATCTTTTACAATCTATGCTAGGTTATTTACTCAACCATTACAAAGCATAAGTCAAAATATTACATCTATGCAGCAGGCTAGTGCTGCATCAAGAAGAGTATTTGCATTCTTTAGTGAAGAGGAAGTTATTGATGAAAAGGATAAAGTCTCTTTAACTAGTGAAACGTTAGGTAATGTTGAATTTAAGAATGTTAAATTCTCATATGTTCCTGAAAAAGAAATAATCCATGATTTTAGTGCTAGTATAAAGGCAGGACAAAAGATTGCGATTGTAGGACCAACTGGTGCTGGTAAGACAACAATTGTTAATTTATTAATGAGATTCTATGATGTTTTATCGGGTGAAATACTAATTGATGGTATTAATACAAATAGTATTAAAAGAGAAGATGTTAGAAATAAATTTGATATGATATTACAGGATACTTGGTTATTTGATGGTACTATAAGAGAAAATTTAGTATTTAATAATCCCAATGTATCAGATGAAAAGGTATATAAGGCAATAGAAGCAGTAGGATTAAAACATTATGTTGAATCATTACCAGAAGGTATTGATACTAAAATTTCTGGTACAATTTCTTTATCTGAAGGTCAAAAGCAGCAATTTACTATTGCAAGAGCAATAATAAAGGATGCACCTATGCTTATATTAGATGAAGCAACATCTAATGTTGATACAAGAACTGAGGTTGTTATTCAAAACGCAATGGATAGCCTAACTAAGGGAAGAACATCATTTGTTATTGCACATAGATTATCAACAATTAAGAATGCAGATTTAATTTTAGTAATGAATAATGGTGATATTATTGAAATGGGTAAGCATAATGAGCTTTTAATGAAAAATGGTTTTTATGCTGAACTATATAATTCTCAATTCGCTGTATTTGATTAAACTAAAGATTATTAGTGTTAATATATATCTTACATTTATTGACTTATTGGTAATAAAGCGATAAAATAAATAAGGGTTTTTAAATCTTATAGATTTAGAAAAAATCAAAACATATAACAATTTCTTTAGGAGGATATAAAAATGGGTATGTTTGATAAGTTATTAGCTAACTTAAATGCTAAGAGAAAGACTATCGTATTTACAGAAGGTACTGATGCAAGAATTTTATCTGCAGCAGACAGATTATTAAAGGAAAACTTAATGGATATTATCCTTTGCGGTAATGTTGATGCAGTTAAGGCTGCAGCAAAGAATGGTGGATTCGATATCGCTAAGGCTACAATTCTTGATCCTTTAACTTATGAAGGATTCGATGAAATGGTTAAGACTATGTTCGATTTAAGAAAGGGCAAGATGTCTATGGAAGACTGTGCTGCATCTTTAAAGAAGTCTAACTATTTTGGTACAATGCTAGTTAAGATGGGTAAGGCTGACGCATTACTTGGTGGTGCTACTTATTCAACTGCTGATACAGTTAGACCAGCTTTACAATTAGTAAAGACAAAGAAGGGTGCTAACCTAGTTTCTTCAGTATTCATCCTTGTTCGTGAAAAGGACGGAGTAGAAGAAAGAATCGCAATGGGTGACTGCGCAATCAATATTGATTACCAGGATACAGTAAATAAGGAAACTGGTGAAGTTATGGTTTCTGCAGCTTCTAAGCTTGCTGAAGTTGCTGTTGAATCAGCTAAGACTGCTTCATTCTTCGGAATTGATCCAAAGGTTGCAGTATTATCATTCTCAACTTATGGTTCTGGTAAGGGCGGTACAGTTCAGTTATCTCATGATGCTGTAATTGAAGCTCGTAAGAAGGATCCAAACCTAGTTATCGATGGTGAATTCCAATTCGATGCTGCTGTTTCTCCAGTAGTTGCTAAGACTAAGTGCCCTGATTCAAAGGTTGCTGGTCAAGCTAATACATTCATCTTCCCATTAATTGAAGCTGGTAATATTGGCTATAAGATTGCACAACGTTTAGGTGGATATGAAGCTTATGGTCCTATTCTTCAGGGCTTAAATGCTCCAATCAACGACTTATCTCGTGGTTGCAACGCTGATGAAGTTTACAAGATGGCTATTATCACAGCTGGTATGGCTGAATAATCCTAATAAAAATATATTTGATGGTATCTTAAGTGATACCATCTTTTTTATGAAAAAAATAGCCAAATGGCTATTTTATTTCTATTTCTTTATTCTCTTTAAAATAAACCTCATCAACTACCTTAAGATAGTCTAATCTAGGTAGATATCCTTCCTTTATCCTATAACATTGTTCTTTAAATACAGAATAAGGAATTGATTTTCTTTCATCATTCTTATATGCTTTATCCCAATATTCTAAAATTAAATCAATAGGTACTAAATAATATTCATTATATGCATTAAATGTTATAAGCATAAATCCAATACCACCATGCTTTGCTACATTTCTTAAATGCTCAACCTGGTGAAAATGAATATTTGCTAAAGGGAATGCGGTTTTATTATGATTTTCCTTTGCATCAAAATCAATATATTTCCCCTTATATATACCATTATAGTCAGTAGTAGAAGGAGTTTTATAATATGCTTCAGTTATTACTGCCTTAGTACGTGATGGATAATCAACCTTAACAATTTGAATTGGAGTTGGCTTTTTATGTATTACTGCAACATCATTTACTAAATAATAGGTATTTGATTCATTGACCATCTCTTCAAGATTCATACCTAAATTTGCTTTACCTAAATTCTTTTTCTTTTCAGTAGAGCTTTTTATTCCTTCCTCTTTAGTTGCATGCTTTATTTTTGTATTTTCTTTTCTTACACCTGCTGGGAACTTCATTTTAATCACCAGTAAATATTTTATCACACATTGTAAACGTTTTAAAATTTAAATTGCATAATATTATATTATAATGTATATAGTATTAAAATTTTAAAAAAGGAGATATAGTTATGGCAAATGTAAAAGTTACATTTAATGTTAAGGCTAACGCTAAGACATTATATCTTGTAGGTTCTACAAAGAACTTAGGAGAATGGGATCCTAAGAATGCTATTAAGCTTGAGAAGAATGGAGATGTTTTTCAAGCATCAAAATTATTCGAAAACCTTGAAACAGTTGAATTCAAGTTTTTAAAGAAAAAAGACTATGAATATGTTGAAAAGGGTGAGTGGGGAGAAGAAATTCAAAACCATAGCTTTGTTGCAGTTAAGGGATTAGTAGTTGATTTAACAGTAAATAACTTCAATAAGTAGTTGTTTTTGTTGCCATCAATTTAATTTTGGTGGCTTTCTTTTTGCCTTTATTTCCTTGTTATTTGATACTTTTTAATATATAATAATAAAAGGTAGAGTTATCGATTCAAACTAGATATTACGAAAGGAGTAGAATTTTAACTTTTTATGAGTAAAATTAACTTTTTTGCACTTGGCGGTGTTCAAGAAGACGGTAAAAATTTATATGTCGCAGAAATTGATGAAAAAATATATATAATGGATTGTGGTAACAAAATGCCAACAGCGGACCTACATGGTGTTGATATAGTTATAAATGATTATACATATCTATTAGAAAATAGAGATAGAATTGTAGGCTTATTCTTATCACATGCACATCAAGACCATATTGGTGGTGTTTCACATCTTATAACTAAGCTTAGAAATGGTAATAAGGATGCTGGAATAGATGAAGCACCTAATTTTAAGCTAGATATTTATGCTTCTAATTTCACACTTGCAGTTTTAAAGGATAGATTAGAAGATGATAAGGTTAAATACCCAGAAGAATTATTACATGCTGTAACATCACGTAGTAAGCTTGAATTTGGAAATGTAGAGATTAGATTTTTTGAGGTATCTCACAATATTCCAGAATGCTTAGGTATTGCAATTAAGACTGAAGATGGTTATTTAATATATACTGCAAATTATAACTTTGATCAAAATTCAAAGATTGATTATGCACATATGTTTAAGTCTTTAGCAATTTTTGCGAAAGATAAGGTAATTGCTTTATTCACTGAATCATTAGGTGCAATGAACGAACAATCAAGAGGCACAATCCTAGAATTTAAGCTTAGATTAACTAATATAATTACTCAAACTCATAATAGAATAATTTTCTCATTATTCTCAAGTGATATCTTACGTATTCAACAAATTGTAAGAATTGCATTAGAAAATAATAAGAAGGTTGCAGTAATTGGTGTTAAAACACAAAAATTAGTAAAAGAAGCTATTAATTTAGGATATTTACCTGGTGATGCATTTGTATCATTAAGATATATTGATGATAAGAATAAAAACAACGATGAGGACTTAGTAGTATTAGTAACAGGTGAAAGACATGAGCCATACTTTATGCTACAAAGAATGACTAAGGGAATTGATAGATTAATTCACTTAGAAAAGGATGATACAGTTGTTGTTTTAACAAACCCTGTTTTAGGTACTGAAAAGATGGCATCTAAGACATTGGATATCATTTATCATGTTACATCAAATGTTAAAACATTTGGTTCTAATTTATTATTATCACCAGATGCTAACCGTGAAGAAATAAAAGAAATGATTAATATTCTAAAGCCACGCTTTATTATTCCTGTAATTGGTGAATATCGTCACCAATACGCTCTATCTACAGTTGCAAACTGTGTTGGATATGACGATAAGCATATCTTAATATTAGATTGTGGTGATATTATCACATTTGAAAATGGTAAATATAAAGGAATTACTGGAGAAGTAGTTTGTGGTGAAGTTTTAATTGATGGTAAGGAATTAAAGGATGTATCTGATGTTGTTATGCGCGATAGAGAGCTTTTAAGTAACGACGGATTAATCCTTATCTCAGCATCTATAAATCCACGTACTAAATCAGTAATAGTAGGTCCTGAGATAGTTGCTAAGGGATTTAGCTTTTCTAAGGATGGAGAAGATATGGAAAAAGCTATTAAGCAATTATTCTATTTAGTATCTTCTAAATACTTAATTACTAAATTTATTAACTGGGCTGAATTCAAAAACGCAATTAAAACAGAAGTATCACATTACGTATATAAAGAAATAAAAAGAAGCCCAATTATTATTCCTGTTTTAATATCAACTGATGTTGATGCAATTAATCAACAGGCTAAAGCAATTGAACAATAATTATTAAAGAAGCGACAAAAATCGCTTCTTTTTTTCTATTATTAGTGAATAGATAAAAACTATGCTATAATGTTTTTATTGGTGGTGAGATGATGGCTTCTAAAAAGGTTTTGAGAAAACTCAAAGAAAAAGACCAAAAAATGTTTGAGGAAGTATATAATCAATATTATAAATTAGTTTTCTATGTTATCTATTCAAAGATTTCAAACTATGAGGATTCAAGAGATTTAGCCTCGGATACATTTTTATCTTTAATGAATTCTATAGATAGTATTGATCCTAAAAAGAATTTAAAATTTTATATTATTACTATTGCTAAAAACTTATCTATAAAATATTTAAATGAGAAAAATCATATAGTAAATGATGAAGAAAAAATAGAAAGATTATCTGAAGATAAAGAAGATAATAAATATAAGAACTATGATGATATGATTTCTATTATTAAAAATAAATGTGGATTAAAAGAAGAGGAAATAGAATTATTAGTATATAAAACTAAATTCAATCTTAAATTTAGAGAAATAGCTGAAATATACAATGAAACAACATTTCAAGTATCTTCTAGGTATAAACGTTTAATGGATAAAATTAAAAAGAATATAAAGGAGGATGATCTTTATGAATAAAAAAGATATTGAAAAAGAAATATCTAAATTTGTAGATGAAATCAGTGCTCCTTATGATTTAGAAAAGATAGAAGAAAAGCTTAATATTACTAAAAATAATGAATATAAGGTTGTAGAAAAAAAGAAGAATAAAGCATTTATTAAGCATATTTCAATTGCAATTAGTCTTGCTTCAGTTGCTTTAATCGCTTTTGTTTCAATATTGATTTTTAACAATTTAGGAGGCCCTAAAAATACTGGTCCTTCAGTTGAACCATCAAGTACATCATCAACTAATACTAAAGTAACAACCGTAGTAAATACAACATCTTTAGTAGAAACAACAACCGTAGATTCAAATCAAACAAGTATTCCAACAACACAAGGAGTAACAACCGGTGCTCCAACCGGTGCGCCAACAAGTATGCCTACCAGTCAAGATGATATATATCAAGAAGCGCATGATATGATGTATTCATATTTAGATTCATTTGATAATGTAACTAATGTTAGTATGGAACATGATTCAAAAACATCAGATTCTATATTTTGCTTAGCTACATATAACATTAATGATAGAGATATGGTATTAATATATTCTTCTTCTTATTATGATTATCTTATTGATGTTTATAATAATGATACTAAAGAAAAATATATAGATTCACAAGAATTAACTGATAATTATACAATTATAGATGTGACAGATTATTTAGATGTTGTTGTAAGAATCTATAAGGATGAAATAGTTGTTTTTTATATTTAAGACGCAAATTTTTGCGTCTTATTTATTTTTATTAAATAAATAATATTAATTTGTTATTATATTGGACTAATACATTGACTTTGTTTTAACTTGGATTGTATAATTATTTTATAAGAGTGTGATATTTATGGAGAATAAAAATAAAAGGGTAAAATGGTCATTTACAGTTGAATGTATGATATTAGCATTCATGCTTTCACTAATAGCTATTGGCTTTTTAGTTGTAATTGTGTTAAAGGACGATGTATTAAAATATAAGGGGTATCCTTCATCTTCAATAGTGAATTTCGTTTTAGATATTTCGTTTATGATAATTGGCTCTTTAGTATATGGAGATATTGCAATTACAAAAAAATATAAAACTAAAGAAGATTTATTTTTTCAAATAATGATATTACTTGTAGAAATAAATATGTTTAATGATATCATTTGCTGGGTTGTACAGGATATTCCTAAGGTATCAATGATAAATATGATATTTAATTACTTTTTTTATTCTATTAGTTATATAACATTATTTGTATATTTCTTATATATAAGAGAAGAACAAAAAAATAAGAATTTATATGATACGCTTGTATTTTATGCTATGTGCTTATTTTTGATGATAATAATGACATTACAGTTTATAAATTGTTTTGTTGGATTCTTTTATAAAATTGATTTTGAAACTGGTCATTATGAAAGAACTGACTTTTATTTATTATCAATAATATATATGGGATTAGGATATGCTGCAATAGTATATTCAGTAATTAGAAGTAAGCCTAATTTAAAGAAAATGGTATCTTTACTTGCATATTTCTTTATTCCTATTATTACTGCCTTAGCTCAGGCATTATATGGTAAGGGATATTCATTATTATTCCCAGCTTGTATGCTATCGTTATTAATAATTTATATTAATGTTCAATCAAATAAGGATAGAGAAATTGAAAAGAATATAATGGAATTAGAAAATCAAAAGGTTATTAATATTGTTTCTCAGGTTCAACCACATTTTATTTATAATGTATTAACATCTATATATTATTTGGTTGACCAAGATCAAGAGGAAGCTAAAGCGGCTATTGCAAAATTCTCTAAATATTTAAGATCATCTCTTGATGTTTCTAATACTCCACAAATAATTACTTTGAAGCAAGAAATTGAATATTGTAAATTATATATTGGATTAGAACAAATTAGATTTGAAGATAAATTTGATGTTATATATGATATAAAAGATGATTCATTCTTAGTACCTAGATTTTGTGTACAGCCTTTAGTTGAGAATGCGATTAAGCATGGGCTTGCAAAGAAAAAGGGTAGAGGTGTATTGACTATATCTTCTAGAAGTGATGAATGGTTTCATTATATAACTGTTGAGGATGATGGTGTTGGATTTGACCAAACTAAGCCATTAAATGATGATGTTTCTCATATTGGCGTTAATAATATTAAATTTAGAGTTGAAAACTTTGTTTATGGAAAGCTTGCAATAAAATCGCAGGTTGGAGTAGGTACTAAATGTATTATTATGATACCTATTAATAAAAAGGAGGGTAAATAGATGAAAATATTAGCTTTAGATGATGAAAAGAAAGGCTTATCTGTATTGACTGATGCAATTAAAAAGGTTTCACCAGAGGCTGAAATTTTTGCTTATAATGATTATCAAGAAGCAATTAAATTTGTTGATGATAATAAGGTTGATGTAGCATTCTTAGATATAAACCTAAATGGATATAATGGAATTGATTTTGCATATCATTTGAAAAAGGTAAATCCTAAGGTTAATATTATATTTGCTACAGGATATTCTGAATTTAAAAATGAAGCATTTGATATGAGAGCCTCAGGCTATTTAACAAAGCCTATTACACCAGATGCTGTAAAAGAAGAAATGGATAATCTAAGATATGATATTTCAAGTGACCATAAAAACGAGGTATTCGTTAAAACATTTGGTAATTTTGATGTAATAGTAAATGGAGAGCCTATAAGATTTTCAAGATCATTATCAAAAGAGGTTTTAGCTTATTTAGTTGATAAGAATGGTGCTTTAGTTACAAGAAATGAGCTTGCTGAATTATTATTTGGTGATGAGGATTATTCAAGAAAAACACAAGATTATTTATCTAAAATAATAAGAGATTTAATGACCTCATTAAAGGAAGCTAAATGCCAGGATATATTTAATAAGGGTAGAAATGCATATTCAATCAATAAAGATAAATTTGTATGTGATGCATATTTATACCTAAAAGGAGATCCTAAGGCTTTGAATTCATTTGATGGAGCTTATATGTCTCAATATGTTTGGGGCGAGGATGCAGCTGATAAATTCTATAGATAATAAAGGGACAAAAGTCCCTTTTTTCTTGTCCCACAATTGTCCACAGGATAATCATATAATTATTTTTAAGAGGAGGTGGTAAGATGGATAAGCAAATACAAGAAAAGATGTTTGATATTATTATTAGTGAATATTTATCTATGGAATGCTTTAAAGAAATTGATAATAATATTAATGTAAAATTAAAAGATTATATATTTGCTTCATTAGAACACTTCACTTATGTTGATAAAGAAAAGGATTCTTTAGTTGTTAAGGCTTATAATGACTTTTTCTTACGTTTTTTAGATATTTTTGTATTATCTAGTAAAGAAGATGAAAAAGCTTCTAAAATTGAAGAAAAAATACGTTCTTACAATAAGATGGCATTAAGACTTTTTGATTGCTCTTATAGGCTTATGATTTATGATGAGAACTCATTCTTATCCCCTATTGATAATATTTATCTAGGTGGATTAGATTTATCATTTTTTGAAAAGTACTTTTTAGATATTCCTTCATTCCAAAGATTTGAGCTTAATTTAGAAGGATTTCAAATGGATTTAGAATATCAAAGCTTAGGATTTTCAAATGATAAATTATATAAACTGCTATTACAAAAAGCTCAATTTGATGATATTGTGCAAAAAAGGACCATTAATGCAGATATGATCGTTAAGCTTGTACCTAGCATAAATGAAAGGATTTTAAGAAATCTTTATAAGGATAAGGATGAGGTCTTTTATTTAAATTTAATAAAAACAATCGTAACTGAGGTGGCTAAATATTCATTTAAATCCTTACTTGTAGAAAAGAATATTTTAGATGATAATCTAGAAGAAAAGTATATAAAGATGTCAGCTATCTTAAGAGAATATATTGAATTCTATTTTGAGGTATCAATAAGATGCTTCAACAAGAAGTATGATAATATTCTAAAGGTAATTAATGAATCAGAATTATTAAATGAGGTATTAGAAGAGCTAACATCTAACCTAGATTCTAAATTATCCTTAAGTAAGAAGCTTGAAATTGCAAGAAACCAATTTGATTATGCAAAAAGAAATAAGATTAAGCTTGAAGAAGAATTCATGAAATATATTATCTTTTATAATGAACTAAAAAATAAGAATTCTAATTTTAAAGCAATATTTAATAAAACTTATAAAGAGATAAGGGAATTAATTAATGATATTGAAGCATATTCATTAGAAATTGGTATATCTAAAGATAGGCTTATGGAATTATCTAAAAATGAAAAAGAAAAGAATTTATGTGATAAGACTTATGCATTAAAGAATATTGATGTTTTGATTAAAATGAATTTTATTACTAAGGAGGATAATAAATTAAAGGTTTTATATTCATAATGAAATTCATTTAAATTATTCTTGCTGAAAGGAATAGTGATAATATGATTAAACTTTTAAAAAAGAAGGAAATAAAGGTAAAGAAGGAAACATCAGAGAATAGTAATAAATTTAAGATTCATATGGATAAGCTAAATAAATCTATTGAAAAGCTAAAAGATGTTACTATTAAAAGAAATAAAAAGAATTATAATGCAACAAACTAAGAAAGATAGGAACGATTCCTATCTTTTTTTGTCCTACAATTGTCTACTCATTATATATATAATGATAATATCTATTACTATATACAATTGGAAGGAGGTGTTATTATGCCTACCATTAGATTTTTAGATATAATGAATGATAATTATAATGGTTTCGATAAAAGTACTATTGAAACAATAGAAGAAGGGTTTAAGAAATTTAATAATAGTTTTATCGAAAATGAAGATCCTAAAATTAATGATCATTTAATTTATACATTCTATAATAAATGCTATAACACCTATTCATCTATGCTATTTAGTGATGAAAAGCTTATTATTGAGGTAAATGAATTAAGTATTAAAAATACTCAGGATATATATGATTTATCTATAAAAAGAGAAGAGACTATTAAATTATTTGATGAAATGATGCTTATATTTTTCATAGAATATTTAATGCCTAAAATTAAAAATAAATCATCTATTCAAAATAATAAGCTTGCCCCTATGTCTTTTACTAGAGGTATTGATAATAGAATATTTGAATATTATCAGGATGGTACATTTGATAGTTACTTTAATTATATTATTGAGCTTGAAAAGGGGAATGATATTAAAAACCCAGTTGACCAATTAAAAAGAGAAGATAATATAAATAAAGGCTTAGATATGCTATTTGAAATGGGATATGAGGTTAATGTTACATTCAATGATTTTAATATTTATGATTATGGTAGAGGCTTTATAGAGCAATATAGATTCTTATATAATAAGATTTTAATAAGAATTTTTGAGGGATATATTGTCAAAAATAATATAGAATCAATTGATGATATTAATATTATAGAATTATTACCTAGTTTAAAATCTGATATTAATAAGGTAAGAGATATTATGTATTTTATTTATAAGAATGCATATTTAGGTAAGCATGATAAGAGTAATTTAATAAATGAATTAGAAGATGGTATTAACCTTTTAGGTATGATTAAAAAAGTATTTTTAGAAGAAAATACATATAGTTTAAATTCATCAATTTCTTCATGTGAAAAGATTATAAAAATAGCATCTAAAAATTATAATTCAAAGCTTGAATTTATAAATAGTATAGGCCTATTATATATAAATATATATAATAATTATATGGATAAATCATTCATAAGAAGAATGCATTTGTTTAGAAATGATGAGACAATTTTAGAAGGTAAAACATTAGAAAAGATAAATAAAATAGCAAAGGAAAAATATAATATTTTATCTAAGGAACTAATAGATTCATCTAAAGAAAAGCTTCAAGAAAAAATTAAAAAAGAAGAAGAGCAAAAGAAATTAATAGAAGATATTTGCGTTAAATTATTATATAAAAATGAGTAAAAAAAGGAGCTGTAAAGAAATAAATTTTCATGCGAAGATTTAGAGCTTACAGCTCTTTTCTTTTTACCCAAAGACTTAAATAATAAAAAACACCCATTTTTGGGCATACTTAAAAGGAAAACCGTAGTTTTCAAAATTTT
>JAEELJ010000023.1 GCA_016288855.1 Acholeplasmatales bacterium | reverse complement strand
TGGCACACTTACAAGCACATTCTACTGTTATTCTTCCATTACAGGATGCTGATGTATTTAAAAAATTAAAAGTAGATGTAACTACTGAAGATACATCTCGTCAGCATAGATTATATGTAAAGTAAAAACTATCCCAACGTAGTTGGGATTTTTTTATTTTCGCTCCTTCTTCTTCATATTTAAAAAAGTGATTACATAGTAATCAAAAATATTTTTGGCGCTCTCATATTGCAAGTGCTAATTTTAGTGATATAATATAAGTGTAGCAAGAAATGATGATGCTACGAAAGGGTGATATTAATGCAAAACTATAATCAAGAAAACAATCAAGAAAATGTATTAGAAAAATATGGACGTGATGTAGTTTCATTGGCCAGAGAAGGAAAAATTGATCCCGTTATTGGTAGAGACGAAGAGATTAGACGTATTATAAAAATATTATCTAGAAGAACAAAGAATAATCCGGTTTTAATTGGTGAACCAGGTGTAGGTAAAACAGCAATCATTGAAGGCTTAGCACATAGAATTGTTGCAAACGACGTGCCTACTTCTTTAAGAGATAAAACAATATTTGAACTAGATATGGGTGCATTAGTTGCTGGTGCAAAATTCCGTGGTGAATTTGAAGAAAGATTAAAAGCCGTTTTAAATGAAATCAAAAAATCAGAAGGTAAAATAGTTTTATTCATTGATGAAATTCATTTAATCGTTGGAGCTGGTAAAGCCGATGGAGCACTTGACGCAGGTAATATGCTAAAGCCTATGCTTGCAAGAGGCGAATTACATTGTATTGGCGCTACTACTCTTAAGGAATATAAGGAATATATTGAAAAGGATTCCGCTTTGGAAAGAAGATTCCAGAAGGTTTTAGTTCAAGAACCAAGTGTTGAGGATACAATATCTATCTTAAGAGGTGTTAAAGAGAAATTTGAATTACACCATGGTGTTACAATTCAAGACAATGCAGTTGTTGCTGCTGCAACATTATCTAATAGATATATTCAAGATAGATTCTTACCAGATAAAGCAATTGATTTAATTGATGAAGCTTGTGCTTCATGTAGAATGGAAATTGATTCAAAGCCTGCTGAATTAGATGATTTAGATAGACATATTGCTCAATTAAAAATTGAACAAATGGCTTTAAGAAAGGAATCTGATTCTATTTCAAAATCAAGATTACAAGAAATCAACACTGAACTACAATCATTAGAAAATAAACAAGATGAATTAAATAAGAAATGGCAAAAAGAAAAGCTTGAAATACAAGCATATAAGGATATTAAAGCTGAAATGGATAAAGCTAAATTTGATCTAGATAAAGCTTTTAACGAAGGCAATTATAAGAAAGCATCTGAATTACAATATTCAACTATTCCAGATTTACAAAAGAAAATAGATGAATATCAAGCAAAATCTAAAGATGATCATCTTCTATCTGAATCAGTTACTGAAGAGGATATTGCTGAGGTTGTGTCTAAATGGACAAATATTCCAGTATCTAAATTAATGCAAGGAGAAAGAGAAAAGATTCTAAATCTTTCTAATGTATTAAAGAGTAGAGTAATAGGACAGGATGATGCAGTTGATTTAGTTTCAAATGCGATAATAAGACAACGTGCTGGTATTAAGGATGAAACAAAGCCTATTGGCTCATTCTTATTCTTAGGTCCAACAGGTGTAGGTAAAACTGAGCTTGCGAAAGCTTTAGCTGAAGCTTTATTTGATTCAGAATCTCATATAATAAGACTAGATATGTCTGAATATATGGAGCAATATTCAGTATCTAAACTAATTGGTTCTGCCCCTGGTTATATTGGATATGAGGAAGGTGGACAATTAACTGAAAAGGTAAGACGTTCTCCTTATTCTATTGTTCTATTCGATGAAATTGAAAAAGCACATCCAGATGTATTTAACATTCTTTTACAAATATTAGATGATGGTAGATTAACTGATTCTCAAGGAAGAACTGTTGATTTCAAAAACACAATTATTATTATGACTTCAAACATTGGTTCATCAATTCTTTTATCAAACGATAACGATAAGGATTTACAGGTTGAAAAATTATTAAGATCAACATTCAAGCCTGAGTTCTTAAATAGAATAGATGAAATAATTAAATTTAATCCATTAAATAAGGATGTTCAATTAGCAATCGTTAATAAGATGCTAAAGGAATTAAATATGAGATTAATTCAACAAGGATTAGATATTTACTTTGCTGATTCATTAAAGAAATGGATTCTAGATTCATCATTCGATGAAGAATTTGGTGCAAGACCAATTGCAAGATTCATAACTAAGAATATCGAAACATTCATTGCAACACAAATTATTTCAGGTCAATTAAAGCCACAAACTCCATATGTATGTGATGTAGTAGATAATCAATTAAGAATATTAAATCAAACAAAATAAAAAAACAGGCCCTAAGCTTAAGCTTAGAGCCTTTTTCATTACTTTGTTTTTGCTTCTTTTTCTTCTAATTTTGCCTTGCCATTATCAATAAGCTTTCCACCTAAATAACCAGCAAGTAAAGACTTAACATCAAGTCCTGTAGCTTTTTCTAATCCTGCAAAAATTTGAGTACCATTCTTTGCTATTTCTTCATTTAGCTTTGCAGTATTACCTTCACCATACATTGTAATAGAATCAATATGAGACATTGCTTCTGCCATTGGCTTAGAGTATGCTTCAACAACCTTTGGTAAAACATCAGAATCAAGGATTAATTGTAATGTTGCAGCTTCACCATATTGTTTCATAGCTTCTGCCTTCTTTAGGATAGCTTCTGCTTCAGCTTCACCCTTAGCCTTAATACCTTCAGCTTCTGCTAATGCAGCTTGCTTTTTAGCTTCTGCTTCAATTTGTAATGCTTCTGCAGCCTTTTGCTTTGCAATCTTATCTGCTTCAGCTTGAATCTTTAGCATTTCAGCTTGTTGTACTAATTCGAATTTCTTTGCTTCTGCAGCCTTTTGACGAGAATATAGGTCAGCGTCTGCTTGCATTTGTACTTTATACTTTTCAGCATCAGCCTTCTTGTTGATTTCAGCTTGTAATTGACGTTCTCTTAATTCAACTTCCTTATTTCCTAAATCAACTTCTCTTTCTCTTTTTGCAATATTAGCATTAACTTCAGCAATATTGATTTCAGATTGTCTCTTTTGCTGTTCAATTGCATATGCAGCATCTGCAACTGCCTTTGCAGTATCAGTCTTCTGCTTTAATGCAGATTGTTGTAATGATAATTCAGTATTTTGTTGTAAAATCTTAGTATTAGATTCAACCTTAGCCTTATTTGCAATTTCATTAGCTTCAGATTGTGCAATAGTTACATCTCTTTCAGCTTGTGCTTTTGCAATAGATGCTTGCTTTGCGATATTAGCAATATTTTCAGCACCTAAATTGTTAATAACATTATCATCATCATTGAAATTTTGAATATTAAAGTTAATTAATTCAATACCTAACTTAGCCATATCAGGTACAACATTATTTGCAACCTGTGTTGCAACATTTTGTCTATCTCTAACTAATTCTTGGATAGATACTGTACCAATAATTTCACGTAAGTTACCCTGTAATACTTGTTGAACTTGTGCACCACGATCTTTTTCTGAGATGCATAATAAAGTTTGGAATGCTCTTTCTAGGACTTCTGTTTTATCAGAGATTTTTAAGTTTGCAACGGCATCAACTGTAATATTAACATAGTCCTTTGTTGGAATAGCTTCATTTGTCTTAACATCTACTTGGAATGCTTTTAAATGTAGCTTATCCTTTCTTTGTAAGAATGGTAATCTAAAACCAGCCTTACCAATTAAAATTTTCTTTTTACCCATACCTGAAATCATAATTGCTTCATCTGGGCCTGCCTTAGTGTATCCTGCTGCAAAGAAAACGATTAATAAAAGTAAAACAACAGCAACAATAGCAATAATAATAACTGTTTCCATATTTATCACCCTCCTAAATATAAATTTTTATATGGAATTCAAATACAATATAATCTATTCCCCCAATTATAAATTGAGTAAGATTGATCTAAATTGGTTTGTCATTGTATCGCATATTAATACCCCCTTCCAGGCATTTTTCAAAAGAAAAGAGACTCCACCATTTAAGGTAAAAGTCTCAGAATTTAAAATATGCCCAAGTATTAAAACTGTCTTGACGAACATACTCCAATTAGATTGGTTCTTACTCCCTTTTACAGGAATATCATATTCATTTGACACCTATATAATAAATCAAATAGAATACGCTGTCAACAAAAATCGTACCTTAAAAATGCGATTTTTTTTGAACTAAAAAAACCATATTGTTTTATATGTTTAATAACATAGTTATTAAAGGAATTGTAATGAAAGAAACTAGAGTAGTCAATAGTACTGTATTAGCTGAAAGCTCTTCTTCCTTATGATGCATTTCAGCAAGATTTAAAACAATTGCAGCACATGGAGTTGCTGATAATATAAGCATAGATGCTTTAAATGAATAATCTAATTGTGGGATAAATCTTACTGCAAAATAACAAAACGCAGGGAATATAATCATCTTTGTTAATATAGTTAAATAAACAAATGGACGCTTAAATAAAGATATAAAATTTACTGTCGCAAGTCTTACTCCAAGTACAATCATGCATAAAGGTGTTGTTATTTTCCCAAGCAATGATATAGCATCACATAATGCCTTACCAAATATAATTGTATTTTCATTTGTACCTTGAATTCTATAGAATCCAGTAAAATATAATACTAACGCAACAAGAAGACCAATAACACTTGGATTAATAATAGCCTCTTTTAAAGACATATACTTCTTTTCTAATGTAATTGCATAAACACCAAATGTAAATACAATTATATTCATGCTACAAACATAAAGACATGAATATACTGATACAATTGGATCAGAAACTAGCATAGATACTAAAGGCAATCCAAAATATCCAACATTTCCCATTACAGAACCAATAGTAAAAATTCTATATTTAGCATCAGCAATCTTATTCTTAATAGTTAAGAATATTATAAATATAAATAATGCTTGTAATGCTAGTGAAACAAAGAAAAATATTCCCATGTTTCTAAAATCAATCCAATTAAATTCCTTCATGCCTATGAATGATGATACAATCATACATGGACCACAAACATATACTAAAATTCTAGATAAAGTAGCTAAATGATTAGCTGATTCTTTCTTCCATTTACATAAAATAAAACCAGGAATAATAAATAATAATGTAATAATAACCTGAGTTAATGATGTTAAAAAAATATTCAAATCCATAAAAATAATCTCCAATAAATAAAAAGAAGCCTCTTATGTTGGGTACCCAATAAATTGGACTAAATAATTTAATATTATAATTGTGATAAGGATTGTTGTCTATATTGAAGTGGGCTCAATCCTTTTCTTTTTAGATTAATTCTTTCTTCATTATACCATTTGATGTATTCTTCAAT
>JAEELJ010000001.1 GCA_016288855.1 Acholeplasmatales bacterium | reverse complement strand
GGTATTTCCGTTACAGTATTAACATAGAAGTTCCAATCGTAATAAACATCTTTATTATATCATAATTAATATAACTTGAATAGAAAAAAACTCAATTTCACATTAATTATTATCAACGCGAAATTGAGTATTAATTATAATCATAGATTATAATACTTACATAATTGTTCAAACGAAATTCCGATTTTATTCTTTTCTAAATCATCTTTACGTTCATCATATAATTTTTTCAAAATTTCTTTTTTCTCAACTCCATAATGCAGTTGATTATGGCAATTACTACATAAAGAAACAATATTTTCAGGAATATCAAGGCTATATTCAAAGTCAGATTGAAAAGCTAAAGGTATAAGATGATGTGCTTCTGTATAATTTTTAAAATTAGACTTTCTAATAAAACTAGGGTGAGATTCATCAGTTTCACACATATAATTTGCTTTTGCTAATGCAATAGCCATAGAAGCTTTTCTTCTAATGATAATCTCTCTACTTGAAAAATACTTATTAGCAGGTACATTATTACTATCATATTGTGGTACACATGATAACCTAGATAAAATATCTTCTACATCATCAATATTATCATTATTCCATTCAATAAGACCATATTGATTCCCATGACTTCCTTTAGGCGATAATGAATAGAAATATATTTCATTTCCATCACTTAACAAGTCTCTGTCTAAACAATGTTTATATATAGAGCCTCTTATATAACTATCATATTCTATTCCAGGTTTTCCATATTCATCAATATATTTAGAATATATTTCTTTTAATGACAAATACTTGTTTTCAATTAAAAGTATCTTCCTAACATTTAATGCAATTTCATCTTTTTTTGTCATAATACCACTCCAATGTATAATATATCATTTGAATTATTATATCCATATTTTAACACATTTTAGCGCTTCAAACTACCAAAAATACCCATTTTCATTTATTCACTACCACGAGGTTTTTTCGCTATGTGTGAACATATCAAAAGGTTTTAATTTAAAAAGCCTTTTATTACGTGGTTTTACGAAAAAAGACTAGGTACGTGATTTGTTCACTGATTTGTATACTGCTACCACGTTCGGTTACGATGCCATCAATTTTCATAAATTTTCAATTTTACACAATCTAATTTGAACAAAATAAAAATGATGACTTTACTCAAAATTGGGTAAAAATCATCATTTTTAGGGTATTTTTTGCTATTTTTAGTCGTTTTTTCGATTTAGTAAACAGACTGTCTCCACATGTGATGTTCTAGGGAATAAATCAACTGGAGTAACCTCCTTTAATTCATATCCAGCACCAATTAGTATATCAATATCTCTTTTGGCAGTTGCTATATTACAAGATATATATACTATCTTTGGAATATTCATAGATATTACTGTATCTAAGAATTTCTTATCACAGCCCTTTCTAGGTGGATCAAAGAAAATAACATCTACTTTCTCTTTATTAACAAGCTTTGTTATTTCTTCTTCACAAGGTCCACATATAAAGTCTGCATTTAATATATTATTTCTTTTCTTGTTATTGTTTGCATTTATAATTGCATCATCTACAATTTCAATACCTGTTACATGATTGACATGCTTTGCAATATTTAGGGTAATAGAGCCCATACCACAATATGCATCTATTACATTCATATTGCTATTTAGCTTTGCAAGTCTAATTGCTTCAGAATAAAGCTTTTCACATTGATTATGATTTACCTGCATAAATGTTTTAGGCATTACCTCAAAATCAAGACCTAATATATTTTCAACTATTGAATCACAACCATAAATCTTTTTAAAATCATTAGATAAAATAACATTAGTTTTATTTGAATTAATATTAATATATATAGATTTTATTTCACTAAATTCTTGTGTTAATATTTCAACTAATCTAGTAAAATCATATTCCTTAGTTACAATTAAAACAACCATATAGTCATTATTAATAGTATTTCTAATCATTACCTCTCTAAATATACCACTATGAGTAATCTCATCATAAATAGGTACATTAAATAATACTAAATATCTTTTTACTAAATATCTAATATCATTTGCAGTATCAGTTGACATATTATCTTTATCTTGATCTATAATCTCATGAGATTTCTTTTCATAAAATCCTGATATTACATCATGACCATCTTCTGTTTTTATTGCTTGAAATGGTACCATTACCTTATTTCTATAATTATATATATTATCCGCTTTAATAATATCATTTAGCTTATAATTATCTAATCTAAGTGTTTGCCTAACCTTAAGATATTTTATTTTTAACTCAGTATCGTAATCAACATGAGCTAAATCACATTCACCACTTAACTTTGACATTTCTTCTAAGGTTAAAATTCTATTTGGTGAAGGCTTTAGGATTTTTACGGCTTCACTAAATACATACTTCTTATGTACATTAGTAATTTTAATAATACATTCCTCATTTTCTAACGCATACATAACAAAAACAACCTTAGAATCAATATGGCATACGCCATATCCGTTTACATCAAATGATTCAATTAAAACCTTATATGTATCATTTTCTTTCATTTGTTTTAACTCCTCTAAGCTCTATAATGGCATCTCTAATACGAGCTGCCTCTTCGAAATTAAGCAATTTTGCTTGTTCCTTCATTTCAGCCTCTAATTCCATAATTAGCTGTTCCTTATCCTTCTTCTTTATTGGCTTATCCTTAAGGGTATCTATATTAACTGAGTGAATAACCTCTTCAATCTTCTTCATAGTTACCATCTTAGGAATCGCCTTAATGATAGTCTTAGGGGTAATATTATGTACTCTATTATATTCAATCTGAATATTTCTTCTTCTTTCAGTTTCACTAATAGCCTTAGCCATAGCTTCACTTACAGTATCTGCATATAATATTACCTTACCGTTTGCGTTACGTGCAGCACGACCAAATGTTTGGATAAGTGATGTTTCATTTCTTAAGAATCCTTGCTTATCGGCATCTAAAATACATACTAATGAAACCTCAGGTAGGTCAATACCCTCTCTTAATAGGTTAATACCTACTAATACATCGTATTTACCCATTCTTAAATCTCTTAGGATTTCTAATCTTTGTAATGCCTTAATCTCAGAATGCAAGTATGCAACCTTAAGTCCCATTTTCTTTAGGTAATCAGTTAAATCCTCACTCATTTTTATAGTTAAGGTTGTTACTAATACTCTTTCATTACGCTTTGAATGCTCAACAATTTCAGCATATATATCATCAACCTGTCCTTCACTTTCTCTTATTTCAACAATAGGATCTAAAAGACCTGTTGGACGAATAATTTGTTCTGAAATTGGATATTGCTTTTCATAATCTGATGGAGTCGCTGAAACATATAAAACCTTATCAAGCTTACTATTAAATTCATCAAATTTTAATGGTCTATTATCTAGGGCTGAAGGAAGACGGAATCCATAATCAACTAAGGATGTCTTTCTTGCTCTATCTCCATTATACATACCTCTAACCTGAGGTAATGTAACATGTGATTCATCTATTAATAATAAGAAATCTTTTGGGAAGAAATCAATTAGAGTACAAGGTGTTTCACCTTCTCCTCTTAATGATAAATGTCTTGAATAATTTTCAACACCACTACATGTACCTGTTTCTCTTAGCATTTCTAAATCCTGTGTTGTTCTAGATTCAATACGTTCTGCCTCAAGTGGCTTATGTTCACGATTAAATTTATCTACAACCTCAATCATTTCAGCCTTAATTCTTTTTAATGCTTCTGCTAGCTTTTCTTTATTTGTAACGAAATGTGTTGCAGCAAAAATATTTGCAAACATTACATCCTCAATTGCTTGCCCTGTTACAATATCAAATGTTCTAATGCGTTCTATTTCATCATCAAAGAATTCAACCTTAATTCCTTTAGCATGCTCATTAGGTGGTACTATATCTAAAACATCACCTCTAACTCTAAAAGAGCCTCTTTGGAAATCAATATCATTTCTAACATATTGCATTTCAACTAAACGTTCATATATTTGCTTACGATTATATTCCTCACCAACTCTTAGAGTCATCATTGTATCAATATAATCGTCTTTATCACCAATACCATAAATACATGATACAGATGCAACAACAATTGTATCCTCATAATCAATTAAGGCTTGTGTTGCAGCATGTCTCATTTCATCTATTTCATCATTTATTTGTGCATCCTTTTCAATATATGTATCACTAGATACAACATAAGCCTCAGGCTGATAATAATCATAATAAGAAATAAAATATTCTACATGATTATTAGGAAATAATGCCTTAAATTCATTATAAAGCTGTCCTGCAAGTGTCTTATTATGAGAAAGGATTAATGTAGGTCTTCCTACATTCTTAATAATATTTGCCATAGTAAATGTTTTACCAGAGCCTGTTACACCAAGTAAGGTTTGACGCTTAATACCACTATTAAAATTATCAGTAATATTTTTTATTGCAATAGGCTGGTCTCCTGTTGCCTTATAATCTGATACTAATTCAAATTTAGCCATTATTTCACCTCATTCCTTACATTTTTATATCTACGATATAATAACATTTTTATATTAATAAAACAAGATTTCTAATATAAATACATAATAAAACATAAATGTTAAACTATATTTATATTTTATAATTATTTCATTAAAGAAAAAAGCCTAATCACAAAAGTAATTAGACTAAATATAATTAATGATTATATACATTTTCCTTTTCATATTCCTTATAAACAATAGACTCTAATGTATTGTTTAAGTGGTCACCAATTCTTTCAAGGTTAGATAAAACCTCTACATAGTGCTCAGTATTAATAAATGAGCAAGAACCAGATTGAACTCTATGAATATGTCTTTCATGTAATACTTCTTCTAATCTATCTGTTTCATCCTCTAAAGGCATAACCTCTTGAGCAATTTGAGGACTCCAATTCTTAACAGCCTCTAATGTACCTTCAATCATCTTACCAACAGTTGTATACATTTGATCTAAATCCTGAATACCATCCTGTGATAAATGCATATCCTTATCATATCTTTCCTTAAAGAATTCAAATAGGTTTGTGCAGTGGTCACCAACACGCTCCATATCCTTAATTAAATCTAGATATTTAGATAATTTAGTAGATGATTTATCATCTAGTGCTGATATAGTAAGCTTAATTAGATAATCATGAATTCTCTTATCAAGCAAATTAATAGTTCTTTCATATTCAACACCCTTTTCAATTAAAGAGTCATCTCTTTCAAATGAATATGCCTTAGCTATTTTAAAGAATTCATTTACTGTTTCAACCATATAATCAATACTCTTCTTTGCAAAAGATAATGCTAATTGAGGAGACTTTTGAATTAAGCTATAATCAAGCAACTGCTCTTCAATACTCTTTTCATATTTTTCAGGCATAATCTTATCACAAAGCTTATAGAATGGAGTAATGAATAATAATATTAAGAATGAATTTAAGATATTAAATGTTAAATGCGATAATGAAATAATCATTGGATTAGGTTCATTTGCAATTTTTAAGAATGTATTTTCATAAATAACGTTAACTAATGGATAGAATGCAAATCTAAATATAATAACAAATATAACTACACCAATTGTTTTTATTAATGTATTAGCAAAAGCAACCTTCTTAGCAACCCTTGATGAACCAAATGATGCAATAATTGCTGTAATAGTTGTACCTACGTTTGCACCAAGCATTAATGCTAGGGCACCAGATAATCCCATTGTTCCTGCCGCAAATAAATCTTGAACAATTGAAAT
The DNA here is from genome assembly GCA_016288855.1 of Acholeplasmatales bacterium. GTDB lineage: Bacteria > Bacillota_I > Bacilli_A > Acholeplasmatales > Anaeroplasmataceae > Anaeroplasma. Next base: position 5,886 of record JAEELJ010000001.1, on the reverse strand, counting down.
TGTTGCAGCACTTGATTGAACCAACATTGTAAATAATATACCAACTAACACACCAAGCTCTGGAGTTGATGATAATTGTGCAAAAGCATTATCAATGAATTCCTTTGGACCATCTAATGTAATGATATACTTTATAGCCATATCCATTAAAACAAGTCCTAAGAAAATTAAGCCAAAGCCTAAAATAACATTTCCTAGGTCTTTAATTTTATCCTTCTTAAAGAAGAAAATTAAAACAGCACCTAAGAATACTAATATTGCTGCAATAATTGGCTTAAATGATGAAGGTAATACTGCTGTTAATAAAGGTAAGACAGTACCACCAATATTTGCACCAAGTAATACACCAATAGATTGACCAAATGTCATTAAACCAGCTGCAACAAGACCAACTGTAATTGCACTTGTTGTAGATGATGATTGAGTAAGCATTGTTACTGCAAAACCAACAATCATTCCCATAAAAGGCTTAGCTGTTGATTTTTGGATAATATTCTTTAATTTATCTCCTGCAAGTCTCTTTAAACCAGCACCCATCATATGAATACCATATAATAGAATGCCCAAACCACATAACGCAAACAATAAAGCCTGCCATATTGCATCATAACGCATGCTTATCGATAAAAACGGTAATGAAATCATAGACTCCTCCATGTAGTTAACTCAACTCATTAAATATTTTAATATATTAAAGATAATTATACAAATATTATTTTAAGTAAATAATATTATTAAAACCACAAAACGTTTACAGTCTTTATTTAAAAATAAAGGGATTTAATTCCCTTTACTCAAAATATATATTTTTAATTAATTCAGAAGTGATTAAAGCACTACGTTCAGCAACATCATGCTCGAATTTAAAATAATCCTTTTCTTGATTTTCCTTACCAATAATATCACAAATATATCTAATAACTAAAAAATCAACACCTAATCTTGTTGCAGTTTGTGCAACTGCGCATCCTTCCATCTCTATAGCTGCCCCTTCCTTTTCTTCTATTTCCTTTAAGGGCTCAAATGTTGTAATAAATTTATCAGATGTATATATTTTTTCTTGCTTATAGCTAATATTTAGCTTATTTAGTGTTCTTTTTGCAAGCATTAATATTGTATCAGAAGGTGAATAATATTTAGGCATACCAGGAATTTGTCCATATGATACACCAAATATTCTAGCATCAACATCTCCATACATTATCTTAGTACCTAATATAACATCATTAGTTTCTAAAGGAGAAATACCTCCTGCAATTCCTGTATTTATTAATAAATTACATTCAAATCTAGAAACAAGTAGGGTTGATGCCATAACCGCATTAGCCTTCCCCATTCCTGATTCAACAATAATTACATCATTATTACCTAAGCTACCACAAAAGAATTTAAATGAGGCATAGTCCTCTATAAATAAATCATCTAATTGATTAGTTAATAAATCCATCTCATGCTTCATTGCAGCAATAATACCGATTTTCATTCAATCACCTCTTATAATATTCCAAGTGCTTCCTTTGCAAGCTTATCTACTATTTCATTATAATGGTCATTTGTATGACTCTTTACCTTATGGAAATATACATGAATCTTAGATTTAGCTTCACTTGCAAAAGCTTGATATTTTATTGCAATATCACTTTTAGCCTTCCATTCACCCATATACCATTTTTCTATTCCAATATAATCATAATATAAATGTAATTCTTTTATATTGTGATTAATAGCATAATTAATGATGAATCCAGCACCCTTAATTTCACCTGCGACATTTCTTAAAGGAGAATATTCATCCCTTTCATAGCATTTCTTAAATACATATTCATTGCCATTTGAAATAAGTACACATCCAAAAGAATACCTACCAGTATTAATATCAAATGAACCATCAGTATATGCCATATAAGGAAAATTATCCTTAATAGTTAATTCCTCACCTCTTAAAAAAGCTTCTGCTTCTTCCTTAGTTTGAAAAGATTTATATTTAGGAGAATTAAGTGTTGGAATAATTTCTTTTGCCTGATCCCAGGATGTAACTATATTATTATATCCATCCTTATCCTTTAACGCGTAATATTTAGTCATTTTGAACCTCAATTTGTTTTAATAATTCTAATGTAATACCACTAGATCTTATAGCCATTTCCTCTTCAAATTTATTATAGTCCTCAAATTGACTTTCCGCACCAATTACATCACTAATATATCTTATAATAATAAAATCTACACCTAATCTAAATGCTGCTTGTGCAATTGCACATCCTTCCATTTCTATTGCTGAGCCTTCAATAGGTTTTACACTCTCAATTTGCTTAAGTGATGTGACAAATGAATCAGCACTATAAACAGTTGCTTCCTTATAATTAATACCTAATTTATTTAATGCCTTCTTAACTAATAGGACTCCACCATCCTGTGGTGTATAGAATTGTGGCATTGATGGAACCTGTCCATATTTATATCCAAATGCTGTTGCATCAACATCACTATAAGAAAGCTTTGTTGCAATAACAACATCCTTAGTTTGAAGTGGCATAATACCACCTGCAATACCTGTATTAATAATTAAACTACATTCATATTTAGATGCTAATAAGGTTACTGCAACACTACTATTAACCTTACCAACACCTGATTGTACTAATATAATCTCATTATTAGAAATAGTGCCACAAACAAATACAAATGAGCGATAAGGCTCCTTTAAGACATTTGTCATTTCTTTCTCTATTAATTCTTTTTCAGCACTCATTGCAGCAATAATACCAATTCTCATATCAATACCTCACTTATATTCTTTTTGAAATATCTATAATAGTACGTCCACTCTTAGACTTACCACCAACATGTGAGATTAAATATTTACCGTGATGTCTAACTGATATAGAATCACCCTCTCTTATAACCTCACTATTGTTTTGACATATTTTATAATTTAGTGTAACAAGACCCTGATAAATTAAATCCTGTGCATCTCCTCTAGACTTACCTATTGCTAAAGAGACAACTGAATCAAGCCTTAGTGATGAAACAAATGTTGTTTTTGTTTCATATTTAATAATATTATTAATAGGCTTATCATATTCCATTAAATCAATTTGACATTTACCAATTTGTCTTAGCTCATTTTTAATAAAAGGTGATATTTCTTCTGTAACTGCGAAATAAGAATCCTTATTGTCTTCTATTACAATATCACCAATACATTCTCTTTTAATACCTAATCCCATTAAAGAACCAAGTATTGATCTATGATTCATTTCATAGAATTTTTTATTATAAATAATTTTATAAACAACTATTTTAAAATCTAAATTATTATTTTCATATGGTGTAATAATAAATCTCTTTCTAGAAGAATCTATTATCTTACCATCACTATATAAATATAGTGTTTGATGATGACTTAATTCATCTCTAATATAAGCCTCTTCTCCTTCATCTAAGAAGGGAAGTAAGGTAACACCACCCTGATAAGCCTTATCTATAATTGAATCAAGTCTTTTCTTTAATTCATCAAATTCCATAATATTCTACCTAATCTAATATGTGTTGCACCAGCATTTATTGCATCCTTATAATCATTAGACATTCCCATTGATAAATAGGGAAGCTTAATATTAAAATCACTTTCAACCTTATCTCTTAATTCTCTAAGTTTATTAAACTGATTAGTAATATCATCATCACTATCATTTTTGATTGCCATCATCATAAAACCACATACATTTATATTCTTAAATTTTAATACTTCTTTAATAAAGCTATTAATATCCATATAAGGTACACCATTCTTATTTTCCTCAAGGTTAATTGAAACCTCAATGAAGCAATTAAGTGGTTTAGTTCTTTTCTTATCAATAATACTTGCAAGCTCAAGTGAATCTAGGGATTCAAGGCAATCAATCTTATCAATAATTTTATTTGCTTTATTTCTTTGTAAGTGTCCAATAAAATGCCATTCAATATCCTTATAATCCTTTAGGGCCTCATACTTTTCTAAAAAAGCCTCTACTCTATTTTCACCAAAAATTTTAACGTTATGATTGTATAAATCAATCATATCACTTGCATTAACATATTTAGTTGCAGCAACAACATTAACATCTTCAGGTATTGTTTTTAAAAATTCATCAATATCTTCTCTTAACATAAATTTTCACTTCCTAAATTTAAGATAATTATAACATTTCATAAATAAAAATTAAAGAAAATATGAAAAAAGCACAAGTATTACTCGTGCATTAATTCATCTTTTGAAACTTCTTCAATTTTCGATTTTTTTGTTCTTGTATAATCAACAACAGATGCAATCACTAATAATGCAATATAAACTAAATATCCATAGTAATAAGGGCACATTATTACATAATCATACTGAATTCCTATCATTACTAATGGGTAAAAGAATAATAATGCAATAATAATTGATACAATAAGCTTTATTCTATTCTTTAATACAAATACAGATATAGTAAATAAAACTGATAATACTATAGTTATTATAGGAATATAATTACCCTCTTTTACAAAATCAAGCATTGTTGTATTAACAAGATCACCATCAACTGATTTAGCTTGATACATTGGATATGCAACAAATAAAATAATTCCAGTAACACCTAAAGCAATTGCAATTGCATGTGCAATTCTAAATTTCTTAAAGTAATCATTTTCTTTTACATTTAACTCTAGTAATTCAACCATTGCACAATTCTTTGTTATACCAATCCAAAGTGGTATACCAACAAAGAATAATACTACTGCTTCACCTAATCCAACTGTTAATACATTTAAGAAATAAACATCTATATACATAGTATCAAATGCTAAGCATAATTCAAATGCAACAATAAAGGCATTTGATAAAACAGGGAATATAGATGCAATAGGTAATTTCTTTACCCATATCATTGGTACTAAAGCAATTGTTGTTGCAAGTGTACCAAAAACCATATCATACCATCCAAGGCTAGATGGTATATTTGAAATAAAGCATCCAATAATTAATCCTGGAATATATTTATAATTAAATACTGCAATTAGTATTAATACTTCTGATAATCTAAATTGTATCTGGCCATATGATATAGGAGCAAGCACCCAAGTTAATGCTACATATAATGCAGCAATTATTGCAGACTTAGCTATGAACTTAATTGTTACATTACTCATTATCTTTCTCCTTAAATAATTTAATATACTGAATACACAAAATATATTTTATATATATTTATAATATATTTCAATAGCAAAGATAAAAGAGGACCAAAAGTGGTCCTCTTTTACCTTAAATTGGGAGAGTTATAGTTTGCTTATGAAAAAGTTTATCTATCTTTGTAGGGAGTATATGATAGACGTCTTTCTTATAAGACACCTATAGTATAGGTCCAAAATCACATAAAAATTTGTTTATATTGTGGGAAAAAATGTAAAAAACGTTTACATACATTTTATATACATTTCGTTCGAAAATCTTACTATTTCAATATTTTTTATAGTTCCGCAATAACTTCAATCTCAATTAATGAACCCTTAGGTAGCTTAGAAACCTCAACACAGCTTCTTGCAGGGTCCGAAATAAAATACTTAGAATAAATCTCATTTACTATGCTAAAATTAGCTAAGTCAGTTAAAAAGACTGTTGTCTTTATAACCTTATTATAACTTGTACCTGAAGAGGCTAAAATAGCACCAATATTCTTAAAAGCCTGATTAGCTTGCCATACTATATCATCCTTATCAATATTTCCTGTATCAGGGTTAATTGCAATCTGTCCTGCAGTAAATACTAAATTACCAGATACATAAGCCTGGCTATATGGTCCTATTGCCTTAGGCGCGTTTGTTGTCTCTACTTTTTTCATTTTCATCTTCCTCTTTTCT
>JAEELJ010000022.1 GCA_016288855.1 Acholeplasmatales bacterium | reverse complement strand
TATTATTAATCAATTAATGTATAATTTATGTTAACTTTCTTTATTTCATCATAAAAATCTTTTTTGTTAGTTATAGTATCAATAATCGTTTTCTCTTTAAATATGATTCTAATCTTAATGTATTCATCATTGAAAGTCTTTACAATAATTTTTATTAATTCAAAATCAACCTCATATTCTTTTGAGATTCTATCATATATTTGTACTATGTGACCTTCTTTGTAAAAAACTATTTTTGAAAACCTTGCTTTGCACGTTATATAAAATAAATATACTAAGAATAAAAGAAAGACGAATATAAAAATAATTAATGCTATGTGTTCTCCTTTATTCAAATCAATATCAACATTTAAAGCTAGAGTTATAACCAAAAAAGCCAAAAATATTGTACATGCTATGCATAAAATAATCAATGTAATTCTGCTAACAAAAAATCTTTTATCATATGACATTTTAATATTATTCCTTTCAAAACGATCATTATCTTTTCATCATTTTTTACTTTCTTTCCTATAATGTACTTTATATAGCAATTACAGGAATTATATATATCTTTATTTGTATTATAGCATAACATCATATATTCAAGATAAATAAAAAATATGACCGCCACCAGTCATACTTTCATTAATTGGAGGCAAAAGCAATTCTACTTGCCCTTAACCTCCTTCTCTAAATTTTTTGATAAGTTTGTGTAAACAATTGGATAATCATAAAAATAATCAGTATTTGAACTTATATTAATATTTTTAAGTTTTTCTTTAGCATCATTACAATTGTTGATTACTAAATTATTAATCCTTAATCTAGCATCAGTCCTTGTTAAATCATATCTGCTTGGAAAACTTAATCTACTATCGTTCTTATACATTTCTTTTCTATCTCTATAATCATCAAGACGGAAATTAATGAAATAATCATCAATAGCTCCAACTGGTTTAAAATAATAGCTTAGATATGTATTTAATAAAATACATTTATCCAATAGTTCTGAAATATTATCTTTAAAAAACATTTCATAGTTTTTTACTAAAATCCTTACATCTGCTCCGGAATAATAATTATTATCTCCACCAGCAAATTGAACATCTTCTTGTTCAAATAATGATTCAACAAAGTCAGTAATTGCAGTATCTGCACCATTAATACCTTTAAGTATTATTTCTACTGTACCAACAAATCTTGTCTTTGTTTGTAATCCTTTAAACTTTTTGTAAAGTTTAATTGCTGAAGAATGATCAAAGAAATCTGTTTCTTCTTTCGTATCATTCTTTACTTCATTTGAACCCTTGTCAATGATTCTAATCTCATAATGATTTTGAACTTTAACAATCTCAAACTTCTTTTCATTTGCAGTAAAGCATGGGAATTTATCAGCCTTTTCATCATTAGTTTTGATATTACAGCAAACTAAATTATGATCAGCTGTTACTCCACCCCTACTTTGTGGAAGAATGTGATCTACATTCCATCCATAATCGCTTTTACGATCATTGTATGCACCCTTTACCATTTGTCTTCCAGCAAAGTCATAAACCTTTGTTTCTTTACCGAAAGTTTTATTCCAAAGACGCATCGCTGTTTCTCTATTAAGATCCATAAATAAAAAATTGCTTTTACTCATACTTAAAAATGGGCAAAAGCTTTTGCCTCCTTATGATTAATGTCAACTTAGAAAAATCATGTGACTAATCATAGGGTGGCCTATCGATATCAACCTCAAAGGGTAATCCTCATAATATCATTCCAGAAGATTAATTAGTCAAGCTTCACATACCTAAAGCTGGTCAGTTTATCTAAATTGCAATGTTATTATAATCCAATCATTAAAAATCAGCAAGGTATAATTTCAAAAAAGTAAATGAATGTCGGCAAAAATAAAGAAAAAAGACTAGATTTTTGTAATCTAGCCTATCTTTCTAGTAGTATTTCTAAAATCAAACATCCAAAACCAGCATATAGCTTATTGTGTTCGACATTGTTTACTAATGGCGGAGCAAGAGGGATTCGAACCCTCGCACCAGTAACCCGGTCTACTTCCTTAGCAGGGAAGCCTCTTGAGCCTCTTGAGTATTACTCCATACCAAGCGTATACGAGAGATATTATAACTTAATAATATTTTAAAGTCAATTGAAATTCTAAATAAAGGGGCTTTTTAGGCCCCTTAGTATTATAATGCTCTTACTTTTGCTTCTATTTCATCACAAATTTCAGGATGAGCTTCTAAATATAATTTAGCATTCTCTCTTCCTTGACCAATTTTTTCACCATTGTAAGAATACCAAGCACCTTGCTTATGGATAATATCAGCCTCAGATGCCATATCAATTATTTCACCTAGTTTTGATATACCTTCTCCATAAATAATATCTACTGCAGCTGTCTTAAATGGTGGAGCTACCTTATTCTTTACAACCTTAATATTAGTTCTATTACCAATAATATCAGTACCATCCTTTAATGCATCACTTCTTCTAATTTCTAATCTAACTGATGCGAAGAATTTTAATGCACGACCACCAGTTGTAGTTTCTGGATTTCCAAATAAAACTCCAACTTTCTCTCTTATTTGGTTAATGAATATTGCAACACAATTTGTCTTAGAAATTAAACCAGCCATCTTTCTCATTGCTTGACTCATTAATCTTGCTTGAAGACCTACATGGTTATCTCCCATATCTCCATTTAATTCTGCTTCTGGTACTAATGCTGCAACAGAGTCAATAACTATTACATCAACAGAACCAGACTTAATTAATGCTTCAGCAATTTCTAAAGCTTGTTCTCCTGAATCAGGCTGAGATAAGATTAAATTCTCAACATCAACGCCTAAGTTCTTTGCATAAATGGGATCTAATGCATGCTCTGCATCAATGAATGCTGCAAATCCACCTTGCTTTTGTGCATTTGCAATCGCATGAAGAGCGAATGTAGTTTTACCTGAAGATTCAGGTCCATATATTTCAATAATTCTTCCCTTAGGATATCCACCTACACCAAGTGCCTTATCTAAGGATATAGAACCAGATGAAATAACATCTACCTTCTGTACCTCATAGTCTCCCATTCTCATTACTGAGCCTTTACCAAATTCTTTTTCTATTTGCTTTATCGCATTATTTAATGCTTCTTTTCTTGAATCATTTTCTGCCATAAATTACACCTCCATATTAAATAATAGATAGAAATATATATCTATTTTCCAATTTTTTAAAAAAATTATACAGATTCTAATACATATTTTCTTGCACGCCAGAAATACTGGACACCAGACATAATAGTAAGTAAGCATGCAATATACATTAAAACCATACCAATTATTGCAATTACAATATGGATATGCATAAAGAATAATACTATTATTGCAATCATAGTAGTAAAAGTCTTCCACTTTCCTAACCATCCTGCCGCAACAGCCTCACCCTTTAAGGCAACAACCATTCTAATACCTGAAACCATAAATTCACGAATAAGCATTACAATAAATGCCCAGGCAGGCATTATATTAGAATACCAATCATGATAAGTTATTACATCTAGCATTAATAAAGTCATCGCAGTAAACACAAGCATCTTATCTGCAAGTGGGTCTGCAAACTTACCAAATGATGTAATTAAATTATATTTTCTTGCGATTGCACCATCCAAAAAATCTGTAATAGATGCTAACGCAAATATTATAAACATAATTAATGAAGAAAGACTTAATCCATAAAAGAAGCCTACGCCATTATTTAATGTAAATAAATAAGTATCCTTAAAAAAAGGTATATAGTATATTACAACCATTACTGGTATAAGTAATATTCTAAGCATTGTTAGCTTATTAGGTAATGTCATTTTAATGCCTCCAAAAAATCATATAAATTATAACATAATTTCTTATTATTTTTAATACTTATTTTATATTATAAAATATTAATAACTTTTTCCATTAATTTTTATTTCATTACTATTTATTACAAAATAATTATTATCAATAAATTCTTTAATATTATCTTCAATATAATAATTAAAAGAATTAAATGTTATATTTTTTGCACCATCAATATAAATTAAATTTAGTGGTGATTCAAATGGATGATTTAACTCTTCTGATGGTCTTATATCATGTACCTTAAGCTCATATTCTGTTTTTCTACATAAACGCATAGATATATTATCAAATGAGACATTAGATATATCACCATATAAGAATATAGAATTCTCTGAATCTATAGATATATTCTTAAATGTTATATCTTTAATATATCCAACATTAGTATTCTTATATCTTCTATTAGAAGAAATAAATATAGGCTCTGCCTTACCCCACCATTCTAAAGGAGATGAGTGCTTTGTTGAAATAAATATATCTTCAAACCTACAATCATAAATATTTCCACTATCTCTTAATTGAAAAGAAATACCTCTATTAGAATCAATAATCTTATTATTTTTAAATTTAATATCATAGAAATTAGATTCAGTCTCAGAACCAATCTTAATTGCGGCTGAGGTTGAGGTTAAGGTATTATTATAACCCCTAATATTATGGCAATCCCCATATTTCTTACCTTCCTTAGTAGACTTTAATACAATACAGTCGTCTGCTGCAATAATTGTTGAATTTCTAACTATAACATCACATGATGAATCAATATCAACACCATCACAATTTGCAAATATTAAAGAATTTAATATTTTAACATTATCTACTATAACATGACAACATCCAACTAAATGAACAGTCCAAAACCCACTTTTAGTTAATGTAACATTATTAATATTTATATTAGAAGAATTAATTAAATAAATCATAGGTACTCTTGGATAAAACTTACCTTCAATATGATGCTTTGTTACTCTACCATAGAATATCTCTTCATTACCATTAATAGTACCTTCTCCTTCTATAGTAAAATTCTTTATGCTATTACCATAAAAAAAGAAACGTGATGGTGCACCATCATACATACAATCCTCCCAAGTAGGTCTTGTAACTAAATTAAGCTCTTTAGTATTATCCTTACTAAAATCATTAATATTAGAGCTTGCAGTAATTGTAATACCTTTATTAATATAAATAGTTAAATCACTTTTTAATATAACAATACCTGTTTTTATATTAACATCAACAACTACCCTATCATTAGGCTTTGAAATAGATATTGCCATATTCAAAATATCTTTTTCTAAACATTTATTTTTAAAACTTGAAACTAAAATATCTGCCATAAAAAAACTCCTTTTATTTTATTATCTCATAAAAGCGGTTTTAATTAAGTACTAATTTTAAAAAATTTCTTGATTTAATAACTTTAATTTGTTATAATTCAAATTGCGTGTATAACGGAGGTGAAATCATGGCAAACATTAAACAGCAAATCAAGCGTGTTCGCACTAATGAAAAGGCTAGACTTCAAAACCAGAGTTTCAAGTCATCACTTAAGACAGCAATGAAGGCAGTTAATGCAGCAGTTGTAGCAAACGATAAGGCTAAGGCTCAGGAAGCATTAAATTTAGCTTATAAGAAGTTAGATAAGGCACAAGCTAAGGGCATCGTTCACAAGAACTATGTTGCTAGACATAAGTCAGAATTAGCTAACAAAGTTAATGAATTAAAGTAATTGCAATTTAAAAGATCTTTTAAAATAAAAAAGCACCATTAGGTGCCTTTTTTATTTATATAAAACTTTTTTTATTTCAATAAAAATAATTCTAATCCTAAGTCTTCTTGAATCTTACCAGATTTTATCTTGTAATCTAGATTGATTAATTCATCTAGATTATTTTTTATTTCATTTAAAGATACCTTATTAATATTTTTAATCATATAATAAGCTCTTCCTGACTTAACATTAAATATTTTGGCTATTTCATCCTGTGATACTCTTGATTTAGCTAATATATAAACATTATACATTTCTATCATTTTATTAATTAATAAAGAAACTAAAAATGATGAATGAACATTTAATGTTTTTAAGTCATCATAAAGCATAAATACTCTTTTTCTATCATGAGCTATAAATGCGTTTATAATATCATATACATTATCATCTAAAGGACGTCTTATCATAAATGTTACATCTTCTTCTGTAATAGATTTATACTCCCATTTATAACACTTTAGCATCTCTATATTACAACGTAATGATGACATATCAGGTGAATATTGAACTAATAAATTAATTGTTTCAGGTAACACATTAAAATTATCCTGCTTAAATTCACGATCTGCAAATTCATCTAGGGGGATATTTTTAATTTGTAGATTAATATTTGTAGAGAATCTTTTTATTTTATTAAATAATTCATTACCTATATAATCCCTTGTTATCGCAACAATTAATACATTTTCAGTTGATGTATCAACTAAGGTCTTTTGAAGCTCAAATGCCTTATCTCCTGTTGCGGAAAAAAGCCCTTCACCATTTCTTGCTAAAACAACCTTTGTATTATCAAACATAGATACAGTCTTTAATTCATCTATAACCTCATAAATATCATCCTCATCCATATCATATGTTGAAAAATCACAATCAGGTATTTTAGATTTAATTTCTTCAATTTTTAGATTTAAGGCTGTAATATCATCTGCCTCAATAATATAAGTATGCATTAACGACCACACCTTTTTACTAAATTTGATATATATTTAGATAATTCATTTGATAATTCATCATAACCTAATCTATAGCTCCAGTTACCATAAGATGTTGATGGAGTATTCATTCTTGATGAATTATCCTTAGATAAATAATCCTGGATAGGGATTATTACTAAAGGAGATTTCTTATTAAATATGTATTCAATAATTTTTAAATTAGGGTTATCGCCTAATTTAATATTACATATTTTATCAATTAAATCCTTATATTTCTTTTCACTATTAATATAAAAAGAATATAAGCACTCATTATCATGTGTACCACTATATAATACACTATTTTCATAATCATTAGTCTTTAATGGTACTTTTTTAGCATCCCCTAATTCAAATTGGAAAACATTAATACCTAAGAACTTAGTTTTAGTAAGTAATCTTTTTACATCAGGTGTAATGAATCCTAGGTTTTCTGCAATTATTCTTTCATGATCAATTCCTTTGAATAATTCATAGCCTGGTCCCTTTTCCCATCTACCTATTTTTGCATTAACATTTCCATATGGAATTTCATAATATCCAGCGAATGCTCTAAAATGATCTATTCTTAAAATATCATATAGCTTAAGCTGGTGATTAATTCTTTTCTTATACCACTCAAATTTGTCTAATTTTTGAGTTTTGAAGTCATAACATGGATTTCCCCATAACTGTCCATCTTCACTAAAAAAATCAGGTGGGCATCCTGCTACATTAATTGGTGTTAAATCAGGATTTAACTGAAACATATTTGGATTATCATATAGGTCATGAGAATCATATGCACAATAAAATGGAATATCCCCAATTATTTTTATTCCATTTTTATTAGCATATTCCTTTAATAAAAAATATTCTTTATATGCTAGGAATTGAATAAATTTATATTCTTCTACCTCATCCTTATATTCATTTATTGCCCAAGACATTGCATGGTCAACCTTAAATTTAAAATCAGGATACCAATCATTAAGTCCCTTATCATTATGCTCATGATGTAACATCATGAATATTGAATATCCATCTAACCAGCTTTTATTTTCTTCTTTAAATAAATTAAATTCATCCTGATATTTATATTTATTTTTAAAAGCTTTATTTAATATTTTAAATCTTGTATTAAATATATATCCATAATCTACATATTTAGTATCATGAATATATTCTTTTAAATCTTCTTTTTCTAATAAACCTAATTCAATTAACCAATCAAGGTCAATAAAATATGGATTAATTGCGTAAGAAGAATAGCTTTGGTATGGAGAATCTCCTATTGATGTAGGACCAAGTGGTAGAATCTGCCAGTATTTAACCTTAGATTTTTTTAAAAATTCTATAAACTTATAAGCTTCCTTACCAAAAGAACCAATTCCATATTTATTAGGAAGCGAAGATATACTTAGTAAAATTCCACTACTTCTTTCCATCCTCTTCCTCCTTTATTTCATCAATTAGTTCTAATTCTTCCTTGCTAAATTCTCTATTTAGTAATAAATCAGGTCTTCTTTTCATTGTTTTTCTTAAGGATTCTTTTAATCTCCATCTTCTAATATCCTTATGATTACCACAAAGTAATACATCAGGTACCTTCTTACCATCATATTCTATGGGTCTAGTGTATTGTGGATATTCTAATAATCCATTTTGAAATGAATCATCCTCATGGCTTTCCTTTTTAATTGCGTCATTTAAAAGACGGATAATAGAATCAGATACAACCATAGATGCAAGCTCTCCACCGGTTAATACATAATCCCCAATAGATATCTCATCATCAACATATTCTCTTATTCTTTCATCAAATCCCTCATAATGTCCACAAATAAGCATTATCTCATCTTGCTTAGATAAATCTTGTGCGATATCTTGCTTATATAGCCTTCCTTGAGGAGTCATTAATATTTTATAGGTATTAGATGAAGAATTATCCTTTATTGCAGGAATTAGTATATCTGGTCTTAATACCATACCAGCACCACCACTACAAGGTGTATCATCAACATGATGATGCTTATCTTGACTCCATAATCTAAAATCAACAACCTCAATCTCGCAAACACCCTTATCTATTGCACGCTTAATTATTGATTCTCCCATAAATTCATCAAACATTTTAGGGAATAAGGTTAAAATTTTTATTTTCACAATAATCCCTCAATTTCTTTAATAATAATTCTATCTTCTAATACATCTTCTATAAATTCATCTATGAATGGTACAAGACTTGTTTTAGTATTTGTTTCTATTTCTAGATATTTAGCATGAGGATATTCAATAATATTCTTAACAACACCTCTAAGCTCATTATCTTGATTATAAACAGGAAGACCAATTACCTCATCATAATAAAAACCAGATTCTAAATCTCCTCTATCCTCTTCTGATACAAAAATACCACATCCATGGTATTTTTCTACTAAATTAATATCATGTAGGCCTTCGAATGCGACAAGTAATCCATTTTTGAATTCAGATACCTTATCTACCTTAACCTTAATATATTCATCATTAAATAGAATATATAAAGTATTACCAATATCAAATCTATTAAAATCTGTTTCTTCTTTTACCTTAAGGTCACCCTTTATTCCATGAGTCTTAAGTATTGTTCCACACTTATAATATTTCATAGTATCACTCCTATTAATTATATTAATATTATATAATTTTTTTATATTTAAATAAAGAAAAAAAGAGTCAATGACTCTTTTTACTTACTGTTAATATCTAAGTGAATTTTCTTGCCTTCCTTAGAAGCACCAGCATATAGAATAGTTCTAATTGCCTTCGCAATCATGCCACCCTTGCCAATAACTCTACCAACATCATCCTTGTTAAGTAATACCTCACAAGCAATATCATCTGGATTAGTATCATCAACATTTATAGTAACATCATTAGGATAAGCTACTAAGGGAAGAATTAAAGCTCTTATTAACTCTTCAAAATTGATCATTAGTAGTCCTCCTACTTAGTGATAATCTTTTCAGCTTCTAAGATATTCTTAACTGTAACTGTAGGCTGTGCACCCTTAGCTAACCAAGCGTTAACCTTTTCAGCATCAACTGTAACCTTAGCAGGGTTTGCCTTTGGTTCATATGTTCCTAAAATTTCTAAGAACTTACCATCACGTGGAGAACGTGAGTCAGCAGCAACAATACGATACTTTGGAGCCTTGTGTGCACCAAATCTTTGTAATCTAATTTTAACCATATGTAATACACTCCTTTTCTTTTACAAAATAACACATACATTATAGCATATAAAAATAAGGTGTCAAGCATTTTTTCTTGACACCATTATTTTTTTTATTTATTAGGAAATTCTAATTATTAATTTATTATATCATATATGATATAATAAAAATGAAAGGAGGAATAAAACGATGAAGCAATATAAAGTTCTAAAACAAAAGCTTAAATCTACCAATGGTGAATTCTTTATTTATA
>JAEELJ010000021.1 GCA_016288855.1 Acholeplasmatales bacterium | reverse complement strand
AATACTACTCTTTTATTCTATTCTGAATGGATTAGAGGCAACAAAAAAGTACCAATAGATGACATTATAGATTTAACATATAAAACAATTGAATACGGTATTTCCGCAAAATAAAAAGGTATCAATTAAGATACCTTGTCATTTTTAAAGTGGCGGACGATGGTGAATAGGTGTCGCAACAGAGGTAAGCAAATTAATAAAAATATAATTAAAATGCTTTTTAACAAAATTCATTTTAATTTTTAATATATTATTAATTCAGTTTCTTATAAGTAATGATTTTACTTCCATTCGGCCTATTCATTTTAAAAACTTTAAAATGTTTATTTTTAGCAATTTCAAGCATATCATTTTGGTTTTCTTCTGAAACATCAAATCCTAAATATACACTTTTAATTTTAAATGGTTTACATTTTTTCTTAGCTTTTCCAATTAATCGCCATTCATCTTGTGAAGACCAATCTGAATCTTTAGTACATAATAATTGCGTAAAGCATCCCATATTAGTAGTCATCTTACCCTCAGACATGTATCTAATCATAGTTTCTATAGCAAATTCTATTAGAGTTTTAAAAATGTTATTTTCAAATTCTTTGGAATATATTACTGGACATAAATTATTAACTACATTTTTTCTTTTAGGAGTAACATATTCAATACAGTATCCTTTATAAACATCTGTATACAATGACCACATTGGTTTATTATCTTTGTTTGTTGTAAAAGAACAAACACCAACTTTTTCTTTTGATAAAACTAATTTTTTTAAGAACGACTTAAATTTCTTATCATCTGTAATATTTGGAATCATATTATCAATTCCTTCTAAAATTGAAAGCATAAAATCAACTTGTTCGTCAGAATAATTAAAAGTATTTTGCATTTTCTTTTTTACTAAATTAGAATCTATTTTTCCGTTTACAATAGTTCTTTTAGCAATATCTTTAAGTTCGTCTTCGCTTTTCTCTCCAGAATTATTATGATTATTAACAATATCAAAAATATAATCAATCATATCATTTTTAATAGTAAGATTTTTATTATCATAAATTTCATTTGAATCTGTAGCTGTTAAGCAGTCAAAAGGATCATCAAGTTTTCCAGCAGGAGCAAGATAAACATATGAGTTTTCAATCATATCAAAAGTAAATTCATCAAACTTACGGTATTTATATAAAACTTTAGGTATACTATTAAGATATTTATCCTTGTTAACTAATTCACAAAAAAATGCTGGAGATTGCAATGCAATTTGCGAATTCAAATACTCTTTCTTTTCATTGTTATCCATAGAAGTTATCCTTAAAAAAAATCTCAATTAAATTTCAGTTAGATCATCTACATGAGCCATATCAGCTAATAATTTAGCATAATTAGTTAAATTTATTCTTAAAATGTTTAATTCTCTTCTGAATTCTGTACATTTATTTTCATCATTAAAACATCCAACTTCAGAAAGAGGATGCCATTTAGAAGTAAATGGTCTAACAACTTGATTTAATACAATAATTGCAATTCTTGTAAATGATTTAGCATTTCGACCATATAATTTTAATACTTCTCTAGTTTGTTTAAATATAGAATGAACGCTTTCTAAAGCACATTTTTCAGTCCCACATTCATCATCCAAAGGTTGAGTTGTAACTCTTGTTATTAATTCAACATATAAAATCCATGCAGCTTCAGCATCATAATTTGTATAAGAAATATCAATTCCAGCAGATGTCGTTGATAAATTAATATTTTCAATTTTAAATCTTCTAAATATTTGCTCCAATTTATAAATAGTTTTTTTCATTATGAATTTCTCCTTCTAAGTGGCACGGAATGATCATATTTTATGTCATCTTTTCTTTTAAACGCATTATCTATAAGAACCATCAATTTTTCAGGATTATTTACTATTCTATCCCAATCAATAACAGTAATAGGGTTATGTTTTACCAAGTTATCAATTATGCGAGATGGCATATAAGGATATGCATTTTCAAATTCCTCTCTTGTATTCAAGGTAACCCAATTCCCACTTGTAGAAACAATACTTTTTTCTGAATCATCTGAAACCCTAACATATTGTTTTCCCTTTATTGAAGGTAAATTTATTACTACAATTCCCATTTGAGAATTATTATCACTGTCATACATAGCAGTATGAATTTCCCAATCAATATGTTTTCTAAACCTTGTGTTTTCACCACATAATAAAATTAAGACTGATGCATCACTTATATAATCATCCCTTATGATACGTCTTATTTGTTCAGATGACATTCCTTCATCATCAATATCTCCAAATCCAACAGAATAGTCATCAAATGGAGAAATATACTTTCTTTTTTCAATATCATAGTAATAATATCTATTTGAATCTACCAAATAATTTTTATAATCTTGATCATCTTTATGATAATAACTAATAAAAACTTTATGTCTATCTATCTTTGCCATATAAAACACTCACATAATAATTTAAAGCTCAGAAATTGAATTAAACCCCAAAAATTCTTTGAATCCATCTAAGATATTCGGACTTAGGATTGGTGGAACAGCAAAATCATCACAATGATATTGTTTGTCAGTATGATATTGATATGATCGTCCTATTTCCCATCCACACCAAGATCTTGTATATTTTCCACCTGATATTTCACTATTTAAAGTCCTTAAATATAGAAAACTTGTTGACTTTAATAATTCATTTTCCAATTGCCTCTTTGAATCAATTCCGGAATCATAATATTTTCCAAACATCCAATCGACATATAAAAAAACACTTCTCTCTTTAAAATATTGGTACATCCAAAATGTTAAAGCTTTATCAATCGATGAATAGCTTAAGAAAACTTGTTTATTATTATCCTCAACATAATCATTGTGAATTTTTTCGACCATTTCATTCCAATCATTATCTTTATTAATTTGATTAATTAATGCATCTAAAATCCATGAATAATATTCTAAAGGTTTTTTAGAAAATTTATTATTTTTTATATAATTATTAATTTTTTTATATAAAATCGAATATATTTCTAAATCAGAATAGATTTGATTATTATCTAGAGATTCCTTAATTAAATAAATTAAATTTTTTGAAACAGGATTATTATTAGTTTCTAAATACATCTCAATAGGTTGTAAAAACTTATATCCAAAACTTAAAGTGCTCTTAATCGAAGTCCCAATAATATTATTATTTTCAAAAAAACCAATGCAGTCTCTAAAAACTTGTGAATGATATACTTTTTTTCTTAATTCCATACATTTTTTCCCTTTAAGTTTTTATCTAATCATATTAAAATCAATATATATACCTTGAGCTTGCATTTCTTTTGCGATATCATATTTCCAAAATCCATTTGAATCAAATTTTTTATAAATAACACCTGAGATATCACCTGGGCATTCAATATCATCATCTGTTAAAACAGCACAAACATTTGCTCTTCCGAGTTTGGCAATCAAATAGCCATGTTCAAAAACAACATTTTGACGTGCCCTATATTTTTTACGGTCTTCACAATCAACTTCATATCCTACATCACATTTGGAATAGATAACAATACCATAAATTGCCTTTTCAACGTTTTCTTCTATTTTTTCAATTATAGTTTTGCCACCATCAATTTCCTTAAATAATACTATTGGATTATATCCAATACTTCTAATAAAATTTTCAACTTCTGTGACTTTGTTATGATCATGACCATGAACTATAAAAACAGATTTACTCATTTTTTTTATTTTACTAGAAGCATCCAATTTCGATTTTTCATCATTAGTTTTATTTATTTCTTCTAAAATATCCATAGTAACATCTTTTGAATATTCATCTGATGTTACAACATCTTCTTTTCCCCACGTATAAAAGAAATTATTTTTATAATTATCTTCAGTAACTTCTTTTGCAATCTCATCACATTTTCTTTCAGTTGCTACAATTTGAAAACGATTGACATTGCTTTTATTTAAAGTATATCCACATGCAATAAAATTCTTATTATCAAAATAAGGGATTGCATATCTACTAATCATTATTTCCTTAGATAAATCATAAACATTTGCACTAATAGGTTTTTCACCTTTAAATTCAGGTTTCTTTTCAATTACAATATGATAATACATTATTCTTTTCCTCCAAAACACTACAAAATTATATTAATATACTTATCCTTAAACGTTTTCACACATCAGATAAAATTATACTACATAATAAGAAAAATGCCCATATTTAAAGGGCATTATTTTACATTTTTTTACATATTTTTATGTCTATTGTTGGTTTAAGCTACATTCAAGTATCAAGCAACCATTTCCAACATATAATTTTTCACTATTTTGGTTATTAAGTGAAACTTCATCTTTAACAACATCACTTATTTCTTTAGTATCTGATCCAGCTATTAGATAGATATCAATTTTATCATTATAAACAATAACTTTCTTCACAAATCTATCTATTAATCTTTTTCTTTGTGCCTCACTATCATTCTCTACATCCATTAATGAATCTAGAAATGATAATGCCATTTTAGGAGTTAATTTATTTTTATTCTTAGATTTAAGTCTAACGTTTTCTACTTCTAGTTTATGTTTTTCAGCTTCAAGATTATTTAATTCATCTTTCATTATTTCATTATTTAATAGTTATTATAGCTATCTTCAATCCCTTTTATACTTTTACGTATACTATTGATTGTTGGTTTTAAAAATCAATACTTTTAAAATTTTGCATTTGTATTTCTATCTCCTCTTTTTTATTAATTATGTATTATTGTTAATCTGAAAATAATAAATTATCATCATAATTCCTATCAAACATAATTGGAATTCTCCTATTACAATTACGATATCCATACCAAGAATTATCTTTATTAGTATGATCACGTTTGATACATTCTTTAAGTTTATCTTCTTCCATGTTGCCAAAAAGTTCTGAATATCTCATAAATAATCTTTTACTTTTTAGGGCAGTTTCAAGTGTGTTAATCCATAAATTGTCATCATCTTTATAAACATATGATATAGCAAACCATCTATCATTGTTTATAATTCCTGTTAAAGAACATAAAAGAATATCAGCATTTACAAAATCATCTAAGCTAATATACTGAACGGGCATATTTCTAGACCAACAATCACCAATCCCGGTTAATTTATAATAAATTCCATCAGTAAAATGTTTTCCTAAATTTTGATCAAAATTATAAATTGCAGATTCTGTCATACAATAGAAAAAATCATGAAAAGAAGCACAAGGATTCCAACCATTATTCGTCTCATACCCATAAGTAATCAAATTATAAATGATTTTGAATTTTTTGTTTTTATATAACAACGCTATTATTTCTATTATAAGTTCATGCTTTAAAATTTTTAAAATTAAATACATTGGTGAATTAGATTTCCTATATTTTGACATCTCTGTATCATAATATTCAAAAAAATCAACAATAAATTCTGACAATCTATCAAGTTCAATTAATTCATTTATAACGGCAACAACAAAATTTCTTAATGGATTAATTTTTTTGTATTCTTCTTCATAATTATCTACGTTAATTGAGCCATAATCAATATTGCTAATTATTGTATTAAATTCTGTTTTTAAAGACTGTAGGGAATATCTAAAGGTGTTCTTTTCAATTCCTTTATATATTGATTCCTTAATTAAATTTAATTTATTATAGTTTAAATCCATTTGTTTAGAATCATCTACCCAATCTGGTCGAAGTCCAATTTGATTTTTAACCATATGTGGTTTACCATAAATTTCTCTAACTAGGGCTCTATAATTTTCTTCAAATGTATCTAAATTAGATAAATCAATAAACATTCTGTTTTTTAAATAAACTGGAACAACTTCAGCAACCGATTTGTCCTCAACATCAAAAATAATCGGTTTAAATTTTGAGTTATCCAAATCAGAATAAACCTCTTCAGATATAATTTGAGTCTCTCGACCTGCACCACCACTCCTCTTATCCGCTTTTTCTTTGTATGCAGGATTTAAAAACATAAGAACATGAGTTACAGTTGGATCTAATATACATTTTTCCATAAAGTTGTTTAAAGAATTTCCTGCAAGAAGATCAAATTGATCAAACAATGTATCAATTCCATCACTTCTTAATCTTTTTACAAAATTCGCAACTCTATTAGTGTATTCGTCATTAGTCCAAGCATACGATATAAAGACTTTGGGCTTTTCTATATTAGTCATGAATAAATCACCTCATTAAAACTTCTTTACCATAAATATGGATTTCTAAAACATTTAATCGCAGTATCAGTATTTGTTCTTTCATACAAATCTTTACGTGAACTACAAATTGGCTTTTCTATTTCATTATATGGGCTATTGAAATTTTGTTTCCAATATCTACCATTTATATTATGAAGCCAAATTGAAAGAAGATATCTTATCATACCAGTTATAACCTGTTCTGTTAAATAGTAAATTCTAATTTTTATGCTTTCACCTGGTTTAATATATCTTTTATTTGACCAAACTTCATAATTTAATAAATTTTCATTGATATAGAATTCTTTTCTTTCTAACTCAATAACAACAGTATCCTTAGGAAGATTGCTTGTAATACATATATCTTCAATTTCAGTCAAGCCTGTATTTTTCAATTCAAATTCAATATATATGTTTCTCCTTTTCTAAAGCTTTATCATCATAAAAGAATCTTGCTCTTCCATTATCATCTTTAAAGTTTTTAATATTCAAAACTAAAACATTACAATCATTATTATTTGTCTTTTTGTTTTTAGTTGAATTAAAATCTAAATATTTTACGATTTTTAATCTAGGCTTAGTCTCATCTGCTTTTCTTAAAATATCTTTGGCTTCTTTTTCTTTACCATGTTTTAAAGTGAGTTTAACACCAAAAAGTAAATAAGCCTCCAATAAGACCACCTAATATACTACCTGCGAATGCTAGCCAATCCATACTATCTCTACTTTATGCAACTCTCATACCTTGAACAGCTTTATCAATAAATACAGACATTAATAAATTGATTTTTGATTGGAAGATATCTTTATCATAACTTTCAGGTAAATCTTCATCTAATGAATCAGATACAACATTCTTTAAATTCAATGTTGTATTTTCATCTTTAAACCAATCAACAACTAATAATGAATCTCTATTATCTGTTAATTTTTTATAAAGATTCTTAGCAGCAAGCTTAACTCTTTGTAGATCATCTTTATTTAATTTCTTACCTTTTACAAGTAATAAATCATAGATTTCTAATTCATCTTCTGTTAGGCCCTCTAATGTATGACGATTTTGTTCATCCTTTAAATCTTCTAACAATTTTTCTAATTGTTCGAAATAGTATTCAGCATCATTTGTTCCGGAATTATATCTATCAATAATTTGTTGATATCTTTCAGCAAATTTTCTTCTTGTTCTATTTCTATTAAGCATTTGCTCTAATAGTTTTTCGATATATTCCTTTAAATCTTCTATTTGAACAGCCTTATACTTAACTTGTTTGAATTCTTGTTTAAGTTCTTCAAAATTTATCTTTGATAAATCAATGACCTTCTCACCATTAACAACAATATTTGTTTCTTCATCTTCACTTTCAGATGCTGTAACGGATGAATCTAAAACTTTAGATAATTCTCTTCTAGCTTTATCAATTTTCTTATCGTCCACAGAGTTAGTAAATAATCCGTTTAAATATAATAATGGAGAAAATTTTTCGTTTTTCCAATCATATTCAAAAATTTCAGGCTTTGATGCTTGATATAGGTTGTTCATTAAGTTAGTAATAACTTTAAATTTATCGCTTACTTCTTTATCTGAAACTAACTTATTATATATTTCTCTTAATTTTTCAAGTCTAGTTTCTGTATCTTCTTCAGCAATTAAATCTTCTAGTGAAAAGCCTTGTTCTTTGAGTAAAGAATCACCTTCCATAATAGAAGCATCTAAATAACTGATTAATTCTTCCATATTCTTTACTGGTAACTCATCTCCACCATCACCAGTTGCATAATCGCCTAATGCTTTTTTCATGTATGAGAATATATTAATATAATCGACAATAAGACCACATTCTTTACCTGGATAGACTCTATTAGCTCTAGCAATAGCTTGCATTAATGTATGAGATTTCATTGGCTTATCTAAATATACTGTTGATAGATTCTTTACATCGAATCCAGTTAGCCACATAGCACATACAAACACTAATGCTAATGGATTATCTGGATCTTTAAATCTATCTTCGATATCATAACCATTTTCATCAATACGAGCCATTTCATCTCTATGTTTTTGAATATTTAGGCCACGAGAAGTAAATTTATCATCATCATCGTTTTCAGAAATTACAACAGCCATTTTAACTTTATTCATATAATCAAATGCTCTTGTTAATTGTTTACGTTCTTCTTCGGTTTTAGCATTATTTCTTTCTCTAATTAATTCTAGTTTTTCATCATCCCAATAATGTTGAACTAAATCATACATTTTAACTGCAGTATATTTATCAACACATACAACCATACCTTTACCTAGGTATCCACGTCTAGGGAAATGATGAGCTATATCTTTAGCAATTTTCTTTAATCTATCTTCTCGTTTAATAACTTCTAGAATCTTTGAATGTGAGTTTTCAACTAATGTTGCTTCCTTTTCATTTAAATCATTTTGTTCTATAACGTTAACAACATCATCTTCTAAGAAATTATTTGTTAATCCGACCTCTGGAACTCTTCTAGAATAATATAGTGGAACAGTAGCTCCATCATCAACAGATTGCTTAAAATCATATATAGAAACATAGTTACCAAACCAACTATTTGTTAATCGTTTTGTTCCAAGAAGTGGTGTACCTGTAAATGCAATATAGCTTGCTTTAGGCAATGCTTTTCTCATATTTTCAGCTAAATCTGCATATTCAGTTCTATGAGCTTCATCAACTAATACAATAACGTCATCTCTATCTGTTAAGACAGGATATACTTTTTCATCATTCTTTTTATCAATTCTAAATTTTTGAATCAAAGTAAATATATATGGTTTGTTAGATGAAAGATAGCTTCTTAAAGTTTTTGAATTGCTTGGATTGCATTCATCTTTACTACCAATTACTTCACATCTAACAAAAGTTTTATGAATTTGGGTATTTAAATCATCTCTATCCGTAATGATTAAGAATGAGAAATTGCCAGGCACTTTTCTGTTCACTTTTCTAGCAAAGAAAACCATAGAATATGATTTTCCTGAACCCTGTGTATGCCAGAAAACACCAAGCTTACCATCTAATTCTTTTCTATTATTTAATGATTTCATTAAATTATTAACACCGATATATTGATGGTTTTTTGCAATGATCTTTGATAACCTCTTTCCGTTATCAAACATGATGAAATTCTCAATATAATCGATTAGTTTATCTTTTCTTAATAAACCTTTAACAAAATAATATACAGATGTTCCATCTTCATATATTTGTTTTCTATTAATCTTTTCTTCTTCACTTTCTTTTAACCATTCAAAGAAGAAGTCATAAGAGGAATTAAATGCGCCTAATCTAGTTTCATATCCATTAGATAATACGCAAATTTGATTAAGAGCAAACAAATTTGGAATATCCTTCTTGTAATTTGTTAAATTATCAGTATATCCTTCTTCTACTTTTCTTGTAGAATTTTTAAGTTCAATAAAAACTAATGGCATACCATTAACAAAAATTAATACATCTGGTCTACGCCATTGATATCTACCTTTAATCCACATTTGAGTAACAGCTGTAAAGTTATTATTCCTTGGATTATCAAAATCAATTAATTTAATAAATGAAAAATCAGTTATACCTTTATTATTTGTATATTCAAACTTAATACCATCTCTTATTTTCTTATAAAAATCATAATTAGTTTGATTAATATCAGTATCAGTATAATCAGCTTTTAAATCATTAAACACTTCTTTAAGATATTCATCCTTAACATTAGGATTAATTTTTTTTAAAGAAGCCCATAATACTTCAGGTAATACACATTCTTTTTTATCACTTCTACCTGTTCCATCAGGAAGAACATCCATTTTATCAGGTGAAGGATCCAATGTTAAAATAGCATCATATTCAAGATGCTCATCTTCAATTTTTTTAAGAATACTTTTTTCAATATCATCTTCAGATATAAATGATTTTGGCATATTAAATTACCTCCTTTCCCTCCACAGAAAGTTTACCACTCATAAGTCGTGGTAATAATGAATCACGTTGCAATGATAAATTATAATTCCTTTGCCTATAATTATTAGCTAATTCATATAAGTTACATACTTTACTAAAAATATCGTCATCAAGAATATATATATCTTGTCTCAAAAACCTCTTAAAATTAAAATTATTTATACCGTTAGTTCCTGTGTTTTTATAGAAAAACATTTTTCCAGAATCTTGAAGATATCTTATTAGTAGTAATGCAGACAAAGAGTCTTTTTTACTATTAAATCTCATTGTTTTACAAAAACTTGCACGCATCAGATTTTTATATTTTTTAAGCATGTCTGTTGTAATAAGCAATGTTCTTCCAATGTTATTTATATTTCCGTTAGAAAGCTCCATAATAATATCATTTTCTTCAAGCTGCTTGTTTTTAATATCATTGTTAGAATGATATCTAAGAGGAATGTTATCATAGCAAGAATTTAAAATATCTGGTATATCAGTCCCTCTTATAACATACCCTTTATTTTTTTCTTTCGATTCAAGTGTGTCTTTTCCCCATCCACCATTAAAATAATCTTTCATTAATACTCCCAATTTTTTTACTGAGCAGTTTTCTTTTTTCTTAACAAACCATTCTTTATATAGTTCTTCAGCCATTGATTCTAATAATTTGATTCGTTTATTATTGTTTTCAATAAGTTGGTCGTAGCTATTCAAAACCTTAGCAATCTTAATTTGATTTTCAAGACTAGGAATTAATATTTTAAATTTTTTTATAATGATTGAATTTAAGTTTTGCTGAGCGCCACCATTAGCTAATTTGTTTAATTGATTTGATTGCATCATTAAATAATAATATACATAACGATAATTGGCTTTTTTTTCATTTATCTGTAAATTACAACATGCTTGATTTGTTGTTAATGGTATTTTATTTATAGCTGATCTTCCTGCAGTAACACCATACATAGCTACAATTACGCTGTTTACTGGAATAAATTTTGCAGATGATTTCTCCAATCCTAGCTGAGTAATTTTATTATCAGTATCATAAATATCATTAAAATTTACTTCGCTTGTAGTTAGCCAAGGAATTGTTCCCCCTTCATAATAAGCTGGTTGTGTACTTTTAGGAGTACCACCACTGCAAGATGAATTACATAAATCACCTATTCTATTTAAAGTAAACTCCATACTAATCACCAAACAATTCCTTTAAATTTTTAGCAATAGCAACTTCTAAATCTTTTGCAGCATTTGAATATATTTCAAAATCCCTATTCAAATCTTTCATGTGTTTTTTGAATTCTTCCTCGGACATTCCGTCATCTTCAATTACTACTCCAACATAACGACCAGCATTTAAACTATAACCTTGATCAGCAATGGAATCTTCAGCAACTTTGGTTACTTCTCCTTCTTCATTGAATTCTAATTCACCAATTTCTGCTACTTTACAAAGTCCAATAACATCTTGATATTTATGTTCAGGGAATCTTTCAAGCAACCAATTAATTTGTGATTCATAATATTCTTTATTGATTCCAATTGCTTTATTTTTATATTCATCTAGTAAGTCATCAAATGCTTTTATATCTCCATCATACAATCTTGTAATGATGCCTAAATTTTTGATTTGCTCATCACTAAATTTACGATGGGCTCTATCAATTTGTGTAAATACATTTCTTGCATCTATAAATAATACTTTATCTTTTTGTTCTTCTGGCTTATTCTTATCAAAAAACCATAGTGTTGCAGGAAGTGTAACTGATGTAAACATATTTGATGGTAAAGTAACCATTTGTTTAATAATTCCCGATCTTAACATTGATTTTCTAATTTCCAAATCATTTGAACCTGAATCGGATGCACTATTAGCCATAACTAAAGCTGCTCGACCTTTTTCGTTTAATGCTGTGGCAAAATAACTAATCCAAAGGTAATTTGCATTTGAAACTGTTTCCTTTGCATCTTTTCCTTTTCCTTTAGTTCCTTTTGTCATTCCATATGCATTAAATCTATTATCATCTTTTACTCTTTCATAAAGAACTTCATCAACGTTAAATGGTGGATTTGCCATGACATAGTCGAATTTACCAACAGCATCATAAGGATTAGAATAGAATGAATTTGCTTCAGTTATTTCACCTCTAACATTATTCAAAATAAGATTCATCTTTGCTAGCTTAACTGTATCTGGTTCTTTTTCAACACCATAACATCTAAATTTCATTCTATCAGCATCTTGATTATGTCTATGCATATATCTAGCTGCTTGAACGAACATACCACCAGAACCGCACGCAGGATCCAAGAATTTCTTTTCTCCAGCTTCAGGCTTAATTACTTCAACCATGTATCTAACAACAGTAGCTGGAGTGTAGAAAGTTCCTCCATCCTTTCCTTCACTTAAAGCAAACTCACCCAAAAAGAATTCATAAATTTCTCCAAACAAATCAACTTCAATATTTTCAGGAATATCTTTGAAAATACGAACTACTCTTGATAATAGCTCTGGTTCTTCTTCGGGAACTAATTGACCATAAACCTCCTTCGGTAAAACACCTTGAAGTCTAGGATTTTCATCTTCAATCGTCTGCATTGCTTCTTTTATGACCGTAGCTTTAAGTGCGGTATCAGGATATTTATTAATTGATTCAAAGTAAGCACATTCATCTAAAGTATAATCAACTTTTTTAACATAATGCTGAGGAAAATAAAATCCACATTTTTCAACACAGATTTCTTTATAAGTACGTTCTGCTCTGCTTCCTTTTTTTGAAAAATACTCTTTATCAATTTCCGCTTTATGTTGTTTAAATAAAATATCAGCATATCTTAAAAAAATAAGTCCTAAAATAGGTTGACCATATTTATTTGCTGCAATATGTGCACCACTTCTTAAAATATCAGCGGAATGCCATAAATCATCTTTTAATTTTTTTAAATCTAAATCAGTCATTTTTATTAGTCCTCACTTTTTATATCATATCTAATAAATAATTTATCTAATTTAATTCTAACAATTTTAGTAGGTTTCACATGTCCATTTTCCCATCTTGAAACAGTAACGGATGAAACGCCTAAAAGTTTTGCAAAATCTTCTTGAGAGACATTCATTGCAGCTCTCAATTCGGGTATAAGTTTTGTGTAATCGCTCATTTTAACACCTCATATCTCTTTATAACATATTTTAACACTTTTCCCTCAATTTAGCCACACATTACTCATATAAAGCTTATATTTTTGCCACTTTTTCTCAACATTTATCTTTTGGGCACCATAGGCACCATAAAAAATAGACACCATATAGGCATCCAACAGATATAAAATATATTAAAAAATAGTCAAAATATACAATATGGTGTCCAAAGATATATAAAAAAATGCCGTTGTTACGGCACATACAAGATAATCAAGTTATTTTTTATAACTCCTAAGATTAATTTATGTCCATTATTAGAGTCTATTTGTGAACATAAACCAACCGTTGAAAAATAAAAAAGGTCAGATTTTCATCTGATCTTCTTAATGTATATAATATCGTATAATTACGACACCGATTCAGAATGGCGGAGCAAGAAACAAGGTAGTTGAACCGTAATACTATTATTAATCAATTAATGTATAATTTATGTTAACTTTCTTTATTTCATCATAAAAATCTTTTTTGTTAGTTATAGTATCAATAATCGTTTTCTCTTTAAATATGATTCTAATCTTAATGTATTCATCATTGAAAGTCTTT
>JAEELJ010000020.1 GCA_016288855.1 Acholeplasmatales bacterium | reverse complement strand
TTAATTCAGAACCAATGTAATCGCCATATTGAGGTATTGCATGTAATAAATCATTAATACGTACAATTACATTTACATCTTCTTCGCCAACCTTAACTGTTTCAGTCTTAATATTAGCTAATGTTTCTGCTGTGAATTCGTATCCGTGTTCATAGCCTCTTGCTGTATCATACTTTTGAGCCTGTAATACTATAACATTAATTGCTGCTGCATCAGCAGTTAACTTAGCTGCAACTAATTGAGATGTTGTTAAATCTTCTGCATCAATATAATCTGCGTATGCAGGTACAGCTGCAATTAAAGTATTGATTGATGTCTTTTCATCACTTGTAATATTTTCTAATGCTGTAATAACAGCTTCCTTAGTTACATCAAAGCCTCTTGCTGTATTGTATGCAGTTGCTTGAGATACTAATAAATCCATTGCTGCCTTATCTGCATTAACTTTTGCAGTAATTTCATCTTGGCCTACTAATGTTTCTGCTTCAATATAATCATCATATTGAGCTACACCAGCGATTAACGCGTTAATACGTGCAACAACATTTACATCAACATTATCAACCTTAACTGTTTCATTCTTAATATTAGCTAATGTTTCTGCAGTAAATTCTTTAGACTTATCATAGCCTCTTGCTGTATCATATCCAGTTGCTTGCTTTACTAATAAAGCAATTTCAGCTGAATCAGTTACATTTAATTCATTAAGCTGTGCCTTAGCCACTGCAAATGTTGTAGGAGCTAATTCAGTTGTTGCAGCTTCAATATCTGCACCAACAGCAGTGTAATTTGTAAGTGTAACATAACTATCAACTAAATTCTTTAAACTTGTCTTTTCTGAACTTGTAATATTTGCTAAATTATCGATTGCAGTCTTAGCTGTTGCTTTAGCCTTATAAGTATCATCGATAGTTTGTGCTTTTGCATTTAATAAACTTAGCTTAGTAGTTCTAATTGCTAGATATGTTTGAACTTCTTCAGCAGTCATTTCTAGTGTTTCATCAGTATTATATGTAATTGCTTCAATTGCTTGAAGGATAGCCTCTTCAGTATTTTCAGGAATATATGTTAATTTTTCAACAGATTGTCTTGCTAATTCTTTAGAAATAGTGAATTCAGCTTCATTAATGAATGATTCAAGTTTTGCTTTATATTCATTAAATGCCACTTCTGCTGATTCAACATCTGCTGCTAATGAAATATATTCTACACCCTTCCATAAATAACCAACCATTTCATGGTTAGACTTGTTATATAATCCTCTATAAATATTTTCAACGAATGCTCTATCTTCATCAGATAAAACACTATCAATTGTAAATGCTTCAAGCATTTCTAATCTAACTTCATCAAGGTTTTCTTGGAAGTTAGCATAAATTTGTGAAAGTTGATATACATAATCAGCTTTTGTAGCTTGAGCTTCTTCTCCATAGAAGTCTTCTAGAGCCTTAGCAACTCCTGAAGCGTCCTGAGATACAGTCTCTATAAGTTCTGTAATCTGTTGAGCTTGAGCTTCTAATGTTGCATTAATTTCATCGATATCATCAGAAATTTCAGTATCCTTAGCTTCAAGTTCTGACTTAATTTGAGCAATTAATTCATCGAATGCTTCGTCTGCAGCTTCAAGTTCAGCAACATTTTCAGCTAAAGCTGCCTTAGTTGCTAAATTTTGATTCATTAATGCGATTGTATTAGCAAAATCAGTCTTAGCCTGCTCTAATGCAGTAATCTTTTGCTGCATTGTTGTAGTTGTACTAGTTAAACTTAAAACTGTAGTTTGAAGGTTAGAAATCTTAGTATCATGATCTGTAATAGTCGCATTGATAGTTTCAATAGAGCCTTCAATAGTTGTCTTTGCTGTTTCTAAATCAGAAACTCTAGTAGTTAAAGCTGTTAAATCTTCTTTTACTCCATTAAGTTCAGTAACAACAGCGGCTAATTCCTGGTCAGTAACTGTACCAGCATCAAGCTCTTGAACTTCTTCTTCTAATGTAGTAATTCTTGCCTTAGCTGCATTTAAAGCTTCAACTGTTGCATAATCAGCTAAGCTTGTTTCTAATGCAGTAATCTTTTCAGTGTTTGCTGCAATATCAGCCTTAATAGTAGTAATTTCAGCTTGAATAGCTGTAACATCTTCTGAACTTGCCTTTGTAGCTAATGTTTCTTCAAGTTCAGTTAACTTTGTTGTCTTAGCTGTGTTCTCAGCCTTTAAATCATCAATTTGTCCTTGTAATTCTGCAACTTCTTCAGCAACTGCTGCGCTTGAAGCTTTCTTTTCAATCTCAGCATCAATTGCATCTTTTGTAGCATTTAATGTTGCAAGAACTTCTTTCTTTGCATCTGCATCAGCTAAAGCCATTTCAGCTCTTAACACTCCAACTGCTTCTTCAATAGCAGCCTCATTAGATTCATCAGCCTTAGCGATTGCGGCATTAATCTTAGCTATTTCTTCCTGAATAGCTTGGGATAATGTTGTATCTACTGTTGAAATTCTATCTTCTAGGGCAGAAATCTTCTGAGTAATTTTTTTAATATCAGATGAATTTTGCTCTACTTCGCTAGAATTACATCCAGTTAAAACAAGTGCAGATGCACCTGCCAAAAACAATGAAATTAAACCGACCTTTTTCTTCATAAATTATTTTTGAATAATAAAATTGTACTTATTATTATTCTCCCCTTTCTTAAATAAATAATGTTTTGGTTATAAGTACAATATAACCTTTGGATTTCACATTTCAAAAACATCGGATAGAATTATTTAATTTAATATAGATGGAATACAATTTTTTCTTCCTTAGGATAGCATAAAATATAACGAAGCTCATTTCTCCCTTTCTTCGTTAAAAAAGATGCTTTTTCACTAAATAAACCCTTATCGTAAAGCCAGTGAATTAGAACCCAATAAATATAAATTTTTATACACAAACACTTCAATCTAAACTTATTATAACCTTTTGTTTATTTTTTGTCAAATTATAATGAATAGTTACGTAATTTAGGAAGGATAAATAAAAGTAAAACAAGAACAAAAAAGCCCTATATCAGCTTGTGATATAGAGCATATTTTTTATCTAATAACAAATGGAATTTTATAATCACTACCGAATGTAGCAACATAATCTTTATGAATTGCTTCATTCATTTTTAATTCTTTTTTAATTGCAATTTCTAATTCATCTCTTTCAGAATCTAAGGCAACATCGTTTAAGAATACGATTTGCTTATTAAGAGGGAATTTATTTTTATTATCATTATAGTTCTTTTGATAGAACATCTTGAATTGATTGTATAGAGTTTGAGCTCTATTATAATCTTCTTCAGCAAGCTCAGGATGAGATAAGGCTTGCTTATTCATTTCAAATACTTCTTCAAATCCACCAATGTTGTTTTCATAATAGAACTTCATTAATAATTTAAAAACATTTTGAACATTTGGATTCATATTTATATTAACATAAGGATGATAATCTAATATGAAATTTTCAACTAAAAATTCAAATTTTTCATTATCCTCTTTTGAAGTATTTTCAAAATTATCTGCAATTCTTGTAAGCTTAGTATGATTTAAGATATCTTCTTTTTCTTCAGATAAAACCTTATTAACAAAATCATTCTTTGTTTTTTCTATTGTATCATCACTTTCACCCTTAGTTTTTAATGAAACAAGATTAGTTAATAATACAGTTTCTGCCATAATATGCTTTGTTGTTTGAATCTGATCAAAGAAATACTTATTATATTTAGCACGTATCTCATTTATTTTTTTATTAAATTGTTCGAACTTACAAGTTACAGCTGCAAATTCTTCCTTCAATTCCTGAAATTCTTTTTTTATCATAACTACTCCTAAAATAAACTAAATAATAAACCTGCAAGACCATAATAAATTAATAATGCAGTAATATCATTAATTGTTGTAATAAATGGTCCTGATGCAACTGCTGGATCTACATGAATCTTCATGAAGAATAAAGGCATAATTGTACCAATCATTGATGATACAGTCATTGCGATTAAAAGTGAGAACCCTACAATTCCAGCACCATTAACTGCGTTACCCCATTCAAATGCTTCTGCAGTTTGAACAACACCATTCTTTGTAATAAATAAATATAATAATACAAATCCAAAAGATAATACACCTAAGATTAATCCATTAATAAATCCTACTCTTAATTCCTTAAATATTGCAGCAGCAACCTGTTTCTTTGAAATCTCATTTGTAGAAATCAAACGAATTGTAACTGCTAGTGACTGAGTACCTGAGTTACCAGCCATATCTAATACAATTGTTTGGAAGAATACAATAATAGGTAACGCTGCAACAACAGCCTCAAATCCAGACATTGTAAATGATTGGATTAATCCTAATACTAATAATATTAATAGCCAAGGGATTCTTTTCTTTACAGATTGGAATACACTTTCACCTGCTTCTTCCTGATTTGTTAAACCTGCAAGTTTTGCATAGTCTTCTTGGATTTCAGCATTAGAAATTTCTGTAACGTCATCTTGTGTAATTACACCAAGTAATACATTAGCCTCATCTACAATAGGATATGTATCCATAGCGTATTCCTTTAAATCCTCAATACAATCCTCAATCTTAGTTGTTGCTAAAAACTTTGGATAATTATGTTTCATAATAGATTTAATATCTGTGCCTGTTCTTGCAATAATTAAATCTCTTAATTCAATAACACCAAGTAAGTGTTCTTCCTTATCAACTACATATATATTTGAAACATTATCATTATCTGCAGCTTGCTCAATAACCTTCTTCATTGCAGTCTTAACAGAATCAGTTTCAAAAATAGTTATATAGTTATTAGTCATTTCAGAACCAATCATATCATCATCGAATTTGATGATGTCACGAATATCTTCAACTGCTTCCTTATCCATTAAGGCAACAATTTGTTCCTTTTGCTCATCTTCTAGCTCATCAAGTACGTCAATCGCATCATCAGCATCCATTGATTCAATGATATCTGCAGCCTGGTCAGGCTTTAAGTCAGAAACGACATCTCCAATATCATCAGTGTGAAGTAAAACGTCACCGGCAGCCTCAGAACCTAAAATTCTAAATATCTCCTTACGTTCAGTCTCATCCATATCATCAATAATATCAGCGATATCACTCTCATGATATTGTAATAATTTTTCACGTTTTTCTTCTTCCGGTAGCTCGGAGTCCAATATTTCTTTAATTTCAGTTTGATAATCTCTTTCCATATTAAACACCTCCACTTACTAGAATAGTAATACCGTAATAATTGTATCACAAAAATGGTTAAAAAAAACATACTAAATGACTTTTTTAAAATAGTTTAAAAAGTTTTTAATTTTCTACTTGAAAAATAATTTTTTATGAGATATAATGAACGGGCGTGATGTTCTCGTAGCTCAGCTGGATAGAGCAACGGCCTTCTAAGCCGTGGGTCAAAGGTTCGAATCCTTCCGGGAACGCCATCTAAAAAAACAAGAGGTCTTTTGACCTCTTTTTTTGTTTTAATTTGTAACCATAAAGATGTTGAAACATACTAATCTTTTTACACTCAAATAAACCAAAATAAAAAAGGGATTGAGATCCCTTTTTACTAATAATATAAGCGTAAAACACCTGTTGCAATTAATGAAGCTGATATAAATATTAGCAACACTGCTAAGCAAGATATAACTAATCCAATAATTGCAATTACTTTATTTGATTTTTTTAATACTAAGCCAATAAGACTTAATATAAGTGTAAGAATAGGTAATACAGTAAAGCCACTATGTATACCAACAAGCACCGCTTTATAGGTATTACCTTCACCCCATAAATATAGAAGTTCAATAAACATCCATATAAATGTCAAAAAGCTAAATACAATAACAAATATATTATTTAAAAGTCTTTGTCTTACTAATAATTCATCTTGATTAATTCCAGAATTATTTTCCTTGATTTCTAATTCTAAACCACACTTATCACAAAATAATGATTCATCCTTAAATACTTTTCCACACTTTGTACAAATTTTCATATTAAATTTCCTCACTAAAACTACATTATTAAATTATTTTGCACTTTATTTCTTTCTTTTTGCAATCTTAACACCTATAACTATAAATGCTGCAATCACACCACCATATATAACTACAAAAATAACAATAGTGAAAACAGCAAATAAATTGTCCATTGTTCCACTATATGGCGTTAACCTTGCATTAGAAGGATCGTGATCAGTAATATATACTGCAACTTCTTTACCCAATTCTTTCGAGTTAGATGTATAAGTAATATAGTAGTATCCTAAACCCTCATACGTGTATCTAACCTTATTCCTATACCTATATTTATTCACATAACTTTCTTTATCAAAATCATAAGAGCTATATGATTCTTCTGTTGAATTAACAACTGTTCCATAAACAACTTCAGCATTGTTAGCATCAACAATATGAATGCTATTAAAAAGACCAAACAAGATTGGTAATGCAAATATAAGTACAATACCTATTATAGATATAGTCCTTACAATAGACTTTTTCTTTTTACCTATGTTAGTATTATTTAAATTAGTATTATCATATGCTTCATGAGATGTATGCTTAACATAATCATCATTAGATATATGATTACTAAATTTTTGATTATCTTTATTAGCTTTATTATCTTTAATATCTTCTTTTATATCTTCATTATTACTAGCTTTATTATTTAAGTCCTTACCTAAACCAACATATATATTTTTATCTAGGTTAGGATATACTTCATCCATACTATCTTTATTCTTATTAATATCATCAAATGTATTATTAAAATCCTGATTAAAACTTGTATTATTATCCTGTGGAGTAAAATCAGATATATCATCTATATTATCAAATGATAGATTATTTAATGTTTCATCAACCTCAATATCGCTTGATAATAAATCATTAGTATCATCATCAATTAAACTTGCGCCACAAGAAACACAAAATAACTGATTACTACCCTCGTTTAACTTACCACACTTTTTGCAAAATTTCATTTATACTACCCCGTACAATAAACAAAATTATTTTTTGGTTTTTGTATTTTTATTAGCAACTAAAAACATTATTACTAATATAATAGAAAGAGTGGCTAAAATTACAGTTGATATCCATTCAAATTGTGATGGAATAACTGTTAAAAATAGTACTCCTAATGTGATAAAAACAACTCCAAAAATTATCACAAGAATATTTAATAACAAATCCTTTTTATTTGCAATATTAATCGTACTGTAAATTAATAAAATTATGCCTATCACTATAGAGGCAACATTATAAAAATAATTCATAAAAATCCTCGTTTTTTCTAATTTTTTTTGATTTTTCTTTTTAAAACCACAATAATATTAGCATATTTTAATAAATATTAAAACTTTTTTATCTTAATTTTAAAATAAGCACTTTTATTTTATTTTCATAGTAGTATAATAAGAGTATAGTTTTTTGGAAAAAGAGGTAAGATGATATGCTAAATATTAGATTTGAAAAAGCAGATAAGCTTAAAGAAAAGCCAGATCAAAATAACCTAGGCTTTGGTAAATATTATACAGATTATATGTTCGTTATGGACTGGTTTAAGGGTAAAGGATTTACTGATCCAAGAATCGTTCCATATTCTCCAATTCCAATGGATCCTGCTTGCTTAGTATTACACTATGCACAAGAAACATTTGAAGGTATGAAGGCTTATAGAACAAAGGATAATAGAATTTTATTATTCCGTCCTGAAATGAACGCAAAGAGATTCCAAACATCTAACCGTCGTTTATGTATGCCTGAAGTACCTGTTGAAGATTTCGTACAGGCTGTTAAGGAATTAGTTAAGGTTGAACAAGATTGGGTACCAAGCGCACCTAATACATCATTATATATTAGACCATTTATGTTTGCATACCAACCAAAGCTTGGTGTACATGATGCTGATCATTATTTATTTATGGTAATCTTATCACCAGTTGGTTCTTATTATAAGGAAGGCTTAAAGCCAGTTAAGATTTATGTAGAAGAAAACATGGTACGTGCTGTAACAGGTGGTACTGGTTTTACTAAGTGTGGTGGTAACTATGCTTCTTCTATCCTAGCTCAGATTGAAGCTGAAGCTAAGGGATATTCTCAAGTATTATGGCTTGATGGTGTAAATAAGAAATACATTGAAGAAGTTGGTACAATGAACGTTATGTTCAAAATAGATGGTGAAATCTATACTGCACCAGCTGAATTAGGTAAGGGTTCAGTATTACCTGGTGTAACTCGTGACTCTATGATTAAATTATTAAGAGCTAAGGGTTATAAGGTACATGATACTGAAGAAGATAGAGTATCTATTGATGACTTACTTAAGGCTGCAAAGGAAGGAAAGCTTGAAGAAGCATTCGGTACTGGTACTGCCGCAGTTATCTCACCTATCGGTGTTTTAGCATACCAAGATAAGGTATTCTTCAACAACGAAAACATTGGACCTGTTTCACAAATGTTATTTGATGAATTAACTGGTATTCAATGGGGTAGATTAGAAGACAAGTTCAACTGGACTGTTGAAGTTAAGTAATAATTATTAAGTGGTTGCATCATACAACCACTTCTTTTTTATAAAGAAAAGTGAGGAATTTTGTTTCCTCACTTTTTCGTTAAATATTTAAATTTCTTACTTCATCAAATAATTCTTTATTATCTTCAATAGATTTCTTATTACCTACTGTACAAATATTATTGTATGATAATGCTTCAGTAAATATTTCTTCTAACTTCTTTAAATCTTTTGATGTTGCTTCTAATATTTCTTTTCTTATTCTTAATTCATCTTCATAAGTTACACCAGAAATATAATCCTGTTGAGCTTTACTACCTTTACTTCTATTATGTAATACCTGTTGCATATTACCAAAAGTACCAATCTTATAGCTCATTAATTCTTCTTCATCTAAGTTTTCTAATTCCTTAATATATGAAGAAATATTATTATATGTATCATAAGTATCCTTTACCTTAGGATCTCTATATGACATAAATACTAAATAACCATTTCTTGTTATCTGCATGAAGCATCCATATGCCCCAGACTTAACTCTAACATTATTCCATAAATAATCCATAGAAATAATATTATTAATTAATGCCATAGAACCATTATATTCCATCTTAAACTTACCCGCTTGTGCATTAAAGTTTACATCAAAATCAGTTAAAATTGCTTCTTTTGAAGGATTCTCCTTATATTCTTGTAATTCATACTTTGAATTATCAAATAACATTTTAAAGAATGAATTTGAAGCCTTACCAGCATAATCAATATCATCCTTCTTACATGTTATACCAACAAGTAAGCCTTTCTTAGAATATAATCTTAATACTTCATTTAGATTATATGAAATCTCTTCTTTTACTGAATCAAAATTATCTAATAGGCTAGATATGAAATCTAAATATCCAATACCAGAAGTCATATCCTTATTATATGCATTTTGACTAATACGAGATAAACATCTTAAAGAAGATACTTTGTGTCCAGCACCAGAAACACTATAAGATAATTGTGTTTTAATTTGTTTTAGCTTTTCTTCAATTCTTGAATAATCATCAAGTTTAGAATCAAATGCGATATTTTCTAATAATTCTTCTGCAACAATTGCTTTTTCTTTTACAGCTGAGAATGATAAAACTAAATAAGTTAAAGGTTTAAAATCCTTATCAGTTGTAATATTTAATCCAAATGAGATACCACCAGTTTCATTTAATATCTTATTATTTAATTCTTGATAATTATATTTATTTGTAGATAAATATTTTACTAAATCACAATATAATGATACATATTGTAATAATTTAGTATCAAGTCCTGTAATATCTATATAATATGTATTATAAATAATTCCATTTGTATGATAATCACTAAATAATACCTTATATGCCTTATCAAATACCTCTAGGTTATATTTATCAGGTTCAGGATTAATATCTTCCTTCTTTAGCATAGGTAGAGTATTTAAGGCTTCTTCAGATACTTCCTCACTTTGATATTTTAATAAATTCTTCTTTTCATTTACTAAAGTTTCTAATTCTTCTTTAGATAAAGACTTCTTATAATTTTCTAGTTTTTCTTTTAATAGCTTATCCTGTTCAGCCTGATAAGTATTAGATGGCACTAATACAACAATAGACTTATGGTTATTATCTAATATATTATTTTTAATTAATTCTTCAAAATAACCATTTGATAAATCTTCCTTTAATTCCTTAAAATATTTTAGCATTATAAGCTTATCAAAAGGCATATTATCATCATATAACCAGCTTGAAAGTAGGTTAATACCAATATCTAATCCACGAGGGAAAGAACCAGTATAATAAGCTTCTCTTGCCTTA
This sequence comes from Acholeplasmatales bacterium, assembly GCA_016288855.1. Taxonomy (GTDB): domain Bacteria; phylum Bacillota_I; class Bacilli_A; order Acholeplasmatales; family Anaeroplasmataceae; genus Anaeroplasma. The sequence goes on along the minus strand of JAEELJ010000020.1, from coordinate 34,325 downwards.
AATTCAGCATTATTAATTATAGAAAGAATCGCATCATGATCTAAGCCGTTAGTTGCTAAATCATTTAATGCCTCTTCTATTGTCGCTTTAAATAAATCTAGACTAGATTCATTTGACCCTACTGCCTCAATTGCAAGTATTGGCTGTAATATTCCATCTTCAAAAATATAATCAATATCCTTAGCAATATTAAGTGATAATAATTTATCATGTAATGGAGAACCAGGAAGTCCTAGTAAGTGCTTAGTAAGTAATCCCATCGCAAGACATTCTTTAATATTAAGAGTAGATTTCATTGCGATATTATATGATAAGAATGTATTATCATTAATATCTTCTGATGGGAAATATTCACGTACATTATTAGTATATGGAGCTTGATACTTCAAAGTAGTATCAAAATCTATATGATCATATTTTGATAAATATTCTTTATCTAAATATTCCATTCTTTCATTAAAATCCATATTACCATATAAATAAATATATGAATTAGATGGATGATAATATTTCTTATGGAAATTAATAAATTCCTCATAAGATAATTCAGGAATGTATTTAGGATCTCCACCTGATTCTAATCCATATGCAGTATCCTTAAATAATGAATGCATTATATTTCTAAATAAAACATCATTAGGGTCACTAAATGCCCCCTTCATCTCATTATAAACAACACCATTATATTTTAATTCAGAATCAACTGAATCAATATCATAATGCCAGCCTTCCTGCATAAATATTTCCTTATGTAGATATATTTGTGGATTTAATACTGCATCCATATAAATATCCATTAAGTTATTAAAATCCTTAGTATTTTTAGAAGCAACAGGATAACATGTTTTATCTGGGAATGTAAATGCATTTAAGAATGTATTTAAGCTTTTCTTTAGCATTTCAACAAAAGGATCCTTAACAGGATACTTTTTAGAACCACATAATACTGAATGCTCTAGGATATGTGTTAAGCCGCAGTTATTAATAGGTGGTGTACGGAATCCAATAGTAAATACCTTATTGTCATCATCGTTTTTAACAAGACATATTCTAGCACCAGTCTTAATGTGCTTATATATCTCAACATCACTATCTATTTCTTCAATATGCTCTTTTTTAATAAACTCATAATTTTTATACATCGAATAAACCTCCAAAAAAGTAATTTAATTATAACATATTTATAAATCCTTAAAAATAAGAAAAAAGACAATTAATAAATATTGTCTTTATCTTAATTTCTTTATTTTTGCTATAAAGAATCCTTCATATTCCTTTGATGGCTTTATTGTTAAAACCTTATCTAGGGTTGATTCTAATAAGCAATCATTACTAATATTTATATTCATATCCTCTAATATGATATTTTTATTTAATATAGTTTTTACTACCTCTTCATTTTCTTCCTTTAGAATTGAACATGTAGAATAAACTAAACTACATCCTGGCTTTAATATTTCAATTGCCTTTTTTAGTAATTGCTTTTGAGTTTTAGCTGAATTCTTAACCAAAAGCATAGAAAAATATGATAAATCCTTAGGATTTTCTATATTAATAGTACCAGCGCCACTACATGGTGCATCAAGTAAGATAGAATCAAATCTAAAAAAAGAATCAAGCTTTCTTGCATCTGTATGTATGACATTTATATTCTTACATCCTAAATGACATAAATTATATTTTAGCTTTTCTAATCTAATCTTATTTTCTTCACAAGCCATAATATTAGATTTGTTATTAACCATTTGTGCAATCTCAGATGTCTTACCTCCAGGAGCGGCACACATATCTAGAATATCAATGTTTTCTCCTAAATTTAAGGCAAGAGGAGGGATTTGTGATGATAATGATTGTAAATATATCTTACCTTCCTTAAATAAATCTAGTGACATTAAGGTTTCATTATTAGCATCTACTAAATATGAGAAATCACTAATATCACTTTTATAATATTTAATACCTAATTTATCTAATTCATTTAAAACATATTCTTTTTTAGAAAGTAATGTATTAATTCTAAATGCATTACTTCTTTTTAACATCATATTATCTATAATCTCTTGATAACAAGATGGGTATTCATTTTTGATTAAATTAATAAATTCTTCTTTTGTTATCATATAATGCTCCTAAACATTATAAAAGTATAGCATAATTATATATCTAATTCATCATTAATAATTATTATTTCAGATATATTATCTATAATTATTTTATCTTTAATTACCATTATTATTCTTTCGTTAATATTCATTTTAGTAAAAACACCAGTTTTCACCTCATATACTCTATCATTTTCATTATAATATGTTACTTTAATTAACATACCCTTTTTTAAGTTTGATAGAGTATCATTTATAATATCTATCATATCTTGAGATAGTATTCTTTTTTCTACTTCCTTCTTTTCTTCTACCTTTGATTTTAACAAATCTCTAAATCCCTCTAGTGCATCAAATGGTAGGAATATCTTTGCTCTTTTTTCAATCGGCATCTTCTGTTGTTGCATTATGTCCTCCTATTAGACAGTTTCTTTGTCTTTGTGTTGCACCATCAACTAAATCAACTGCCTTTAATACACTATTTTTACCATATTTATCCTTTAAGCTATTTATTGTACGACTTAGATTTCTTTCTTTTTCTATGTCTTCATATGATGTAAATAAATCTAGGTGTTCTTCATCCTCAGGATAAACATTACCGAATCCAATTCCAAGCCTTACAATTTCTTCTCCTCTTAGGGTAGTTTTATCATATATTTCTTGGAAATAAGGTAATATTTTTGTATAAGCATTAGTTAAAATAGAAATAGATTTAGAACCACCAGTACCTGGATATGACCTATATCCAACATATAAGGATATAGTATTAGAAACAAGCTTTTTTCTAACTAAATCTAAGCATAATGATTCAACCATTTCAGATAATACTATTCTTGTTTTTGTATAATTATATCCACAATGTAATAATTGTGATTGAGATATAGATTTAGATTGTCTTTTATAATTATGAATGTCTTTTATTGTAACAGGCTCAATACCTTTAGCATGATCAATTATTATTTCAGCATTTACACCAAATTCCTTATATAATAAATCTTCTGGTACAGATAATATATCTCTCATACATTCTACATGGAATTTCTGTAATCTTTTTGCAGTACCAGTAGATATCATCCAAAAGTCAGTAATTGGCTTATGATACCATAATTTTTCTCTAAATGTTTCTTCATTTAATATTCCAATATTACTTTTTACATGTTTTGAATAAATATCTAATGCAATTTTAGCTAAGAATAAATTAGTACCAATACCTGCAGTTGCAGTTATATGTAATTCATTATATATCTTTCTCATTAAAGCTTTCGCAAGCTTTTCAGCAGTAGTATTATATAATTTTAAATATTCAGTTACATCTATAAACATTTCATCAATTGAATATGGGTGAATATCTTCTTCAGAGAAATAGCATAAATATATTTGATATATTCTTGCTGAATATTCCATATATTTTTTCATTCTAGGCATCGCAGCAATATATTCAACACCATCAGGTATTTCATATAATCTACATCTATTATGTATCCCCATTGCCTTTAATTTTGGTGTTATAGCAAGACAAATGGCACCTTTACCTCTTGATGCATCCGCAACAACTAGATTAGTCTTAAAAGGATCTAATCCTCTTTCAGCACATTCTACAGAGGCATAAAATGTTTTTAAATCAATTATTAGATATTGCTTTTCCATTTATATACCTCCTTTAATAGTATTTAATATTTTAACATAAAAGAATAATATTAGCCTATGAAACAATAAATGAAAATAAAAATGGTTACTAAGATAGTAACCACTTTATTAAGTATTATAAAGTATGCTTTAATAATTCTTCTGTTGTATAACGAGATATATCAGATGCTGAAATATCTAATACTGTCTTACAACCAAAATCTCGACGATTTGCAATTCTATATGCAGCTCTTGCATATGCTGCTAAGATAGAACCTGTAAATTCAGGATTTGAATCAAGCTTTAAATTATATTCAATAACATGCTTAACACCATTAGATGTTTCACCAGAACGAATAACAAATCCACCATGAGGAATACCATTATGGTTTTTCTTTAATTCTTCTAATGAAATGAAATGTACTGTTGTGTCATATTCATCAAAATAGTTAGGCATTGTCTTAATTTCTCTTTCGATTCTTGCCTTATCTGCACCATCTTCTGCAACAACAAAGCATTCTCTTGTATGCTTTTGACGTGTAGATAATACTGGGTTTTCACCATTTCTTACTGAAGCTAAGGCAGAATCAACAGGGATTGTATATTGTCTTGCATCAACTACACCCTTAATTCTTCTAATTGCATCAGAGTGTCCTTGTGATACACCCTTGCCCCAGAATGTATAAGTCTTTCCATCTGGTAGAATAGCTTCCATAACACCTCTATTTAAAGAGAACATACCTGGATCCCAACCAGTTGAAATAATACCAACATGGCTATTTGCCTTACCATTCTTATCAACGGCTTGATAATGCTCATAAATTCTTGCATGAGTATCAAATGAATCAACAACATTGAATGCTTTTACTAATTCAGGAGTCTGTTCAGGTAAATCTGTTGCAGAACCACCACATAGAATCATAACATCAATTTTATCTTTAAATAATAATACATCCTTAGCGTTATAAACATTAACGCCCTTTGTATTAATTTTAACGCTTGAAGCATCTCTTCTTGTGAATACTGCAACTAATTCTAAATCATCATTCTTCTTTATTGCAGCCTCAACACCTCTAGCTAAGTTTCCATAGCCAAAAATACCAATTTTAATCATATATAACTAACCTCTTTTCTTAAAACAAAATTATTTTAGCATATACTAACTCTATTGTAAATATTTTATTTTATAAAAATAGCGCTTTATTAAAATAAAATTCCCTTTTAAGATAATATTTCAAAATAAAATTCCCTTTTAAATCATTTTGTTGTATTTTAAAAGTAAAAAGTCCAAATTATTGAACACTTATATAGTGATAACAATAATAATGGACTTTTCTTATTTAATGTCTAGATGAATTATTTTCTTTTTTTACTTCGATAAGCTTTTTATCAGCCTTATCAATTATTTCTTTTAATACGTCTTCATTTAATGAAGCTAACGTTTTTGATGAGAAAACCTCAATTCCGTAAGATATTCTAATTAAATACTTATCATTTTTATTTTTTAATGTTTCATTGACATTTTCTAATGCCTTAACTAAACCATCTAAAGTTGGGTAATTTAGAATTAAAATAAATTCATCTCCACCAAATCTATATGCAAAACCATTTGCGTTACGTGCTAATTGCTTTAATTCTTCTGCAATAGCTGTTAAAGCTTTATCTCCTTCAATGTGTCCAAATCCATCATTTATTTGTTTAAATAAATCAGCATCTAAGAACACTAAGAAATGATCATCACTACCATCCTGTAGCATTTCTTTAATTTCATTAATATTATCTATTAAACCATTACGGTTATAAAGCTGAGTTAATGGATCTTTTCCAACCTTATCAGTTAAAACATCAATATTATAATTTAATAATTGCTCCTTTTTTACCTCTGATGTAACATCACGAACAAGGAATGATGAAATTCTTTTACCATCAGTTTCTGTGACAAGTAATCTTGCGACAATAAATATTTCTTTATCACCACTACCTAAACTAAACTTATAATTAATGGCCTTATCAATTTCCATTGTTCTCAAGTTTTCTATTGAAGAATCATTAATAAATCTAGCTTTATCCTCAGATTCATTAATTGGTGCAAGTCTTATATTCCTATGCTTAATCCAGTCCCCATTAGATACAATATTAGTCTTAAAATCATTACCTTCTCTATAATATGTTGTAATTTCTTTTGTATCTAGGGCATATGTTGTTAAGGAAACAAAATCATCCATTAAGAATTTTAAGAATAATCCTCTTATATTATTAACCTCTTCTTGCTGCTTCTTTATTTCCTCATATTCACTTGTTCTATCAATTACTGTGCACATAAATACATCATCACCAGTAACCATGTAGCCAGCAATATTTAACTCAATTCTTCTTGGAGTTAATGTTTGCTTTTTAGTAATTATATCAAATAAAACATCTATTTTATGAGGTATTTTTGATAATTCCTTTTTATTAAATGCATCACTTATTATTTGCTTATCCTTTTCATTAACAATTAAGCTAATAAATTTTAAAATTCTTTGCTTCATCTTGGGTCTATCATGTACTATTAGATGACCTTTATCATCAGTAGTATATGCCCAACCAATTTCTTCTTTATAATTATATCTAATACATACAGTAGGATACATTTTTAATGAATTAATAAATAAAGCCTGTAAATGTGATACATTTTGTCTATATTCATTTACTACCTCTAATGCATATGATAATTTTTGATTTCGACTATCTAATACCTCTCTAACCTTTGATGTATGCTCCCTATAAATAGGTAAATTTAAGTTTGCTGCAAGCAATGTTAAAGCTCTTTTTTCTTCATCAGTGAATATTTTATCTTCATTGAACCTAAATAAAACAACACCACCAATTAGAGTATTAACATTAGAAATAGGGAACATTAAAGCACCCTTACATTTAATTTGAGGAATTTCACCTTCCTTATATGTAAAGAATACTTCATCCTCACCATGATGTATTTCATCAACATTAGAACCATCATCCATTCTAATTTGCTTACCTAAAACTGGCTTTATTGCAAAAACAGTTTCTTCCATTGTATATTCAAAGAATAAATTATCTGCAGATGTAACCGCAACACCAATTGAATCAACATCTAATTCCTTTAAGAATTTCTTCAATAATTTAGATATATCCTTTTTAGTAACCTCAATATAATTCTTTGTATTAATTTGGAATTCACGAACTGCCTCATTTAAGTGATAGAAATTAACAAACTTTCCCTTATCACCATTACGAGTATTTTTAGTAATGAACTCATTAAATTCTTCTTCTGGTAATGGTTTTGAAAAGAAATAACCTTGAACAAAATTACATCCATATGTACGTAAAAGTTTAACGTATTCTTCCTCTTCAACACCTTCAGCTATTGCAGGTACGTCAAGCGCATTTGCAATATCAAGAACAGACTTAATAATATTTAAGCCCTTCTTACTATTATTTGTTGAAAAGAATCTCATATCGATTTTTAAAACATCGAAATCAATTTCCTTTAAAACATTAAGTGATGAATAGGCAGAACCAAAATCATCCATTAATATCTTAAATCCAAGCTCTCTTAATTTAGATACAGCATTTTTAATTACCTTAACATCAGTAAATATTGTTTCAGTTATTTCAAGTTCTAAATACTTAGGAGATAAATCATATTTCTTAAGTAAGTTTTCTAAAGTTTCAACAAAATCAGGCATAGTTAAAAATAATCTAGAAACATTTACTGAAATAGGGAATACCTCTAAATTAGCCTTAATTCTTTTAGACAAGAATATACATACCTGTTCCCATACATAATAATCTAGGATTGCAATATTACCATTACTTTCAAATATAGGAATAAATACACCAGGAAATAAAATCTTACCATTATATTTCCATCTAACTAAAGCTTCTGCACCAGAAATAACATTATTAATAATATCAATTTTTGGCTGATAATATACTAAGAATTCATTATTCTTAATAGCAGATTCAAAATGAGATAAATATTCTTGCTGCATAGATATTTTTTCTTTTATAGCTTCATCATAGAAGTTATATTTTATCTCATCATCATTATTTATTTCATCTAAAGCTTGATTGGCTTCAGCCATATATTCTACAATTGTTTGTTCATAATCATTACATTCAACTATACCAAATGATAATTCAGGACAAACATCTGGGAAATTTTCATCAATATTTTTTGTAAGATTTGTAATAAATGAAATTACATCATTCTTTACACCATCAAATAATATATAAAATTCATCACTTTTAACCTTACATACTCTAATATCATATCCTTTAGATAAATCTATTAATTCCTTAGATAATCCTTCTATTAATTTATCAATTTTTTTCTTACCTAAGGTATATGATAAAATTAAGAAATTAATTATAGACATTCTAATAATGTGATAATTTTCTTTATGCTCAACATCAAGCCCTAAAGCTTTTTCGCATTCAGCTATAAAAAAATCACGAGTATATAATTTCAAATTAGAATCATAATAAATAGTATCATTTAAGTTTGAAGGATGTGTAAATCTATTAATTATACCTTTAATTCTATTTGATATTTTTTCTTGTGAAGTAGGTAATGAAATAACATCAATAACGCCACACATTAAAGCTTCATGCATAAAATCATTATCTAAATCACGATTTAATAAGACTATAGGAGTATAACGATAAAAAGTAGTTTCCTTTAGTTTTTTTATAACTTTAATTGAATCCTTTTTATTGTCTGAATAAAAAAGAATCAATGAAAAAAAGGCATGTTCTTCAATTATTTTATTGTAATCTGCTGTTATAACAGCATCAAATTCTTTACTCAAATAATTCGTTATTTCATCATCAAATTTTGTAAGGATTAATAATTTTTTATCCATGATAATCCCCACCTTTCTAAACTTTTAAACACATTTATTTAATATATTATAATATATTTATGAAAATAAATCAATAAATCCAGTCTCTATATAAGACATTTTTGGACTAATAAAAAAAGATTGTATAATTATACAATCTTTTTATGAGATATAGCTATACTGTCATTAATAATGATATAACAATAATTGCAACAATATTTGTAAAAATAACTGCTGGTAATGATTTTAAGGAAGTACGTCTACTTTCATTATTAGCTAATAGCATTATATATGTTGTAATTTCTACTATTAAAGAAACACCAAATACTGTTAAGCCAATATATGAATATTTATTTTCAAAAAATGCAACAATAAAAATAGATATAAAAACAAAGAAAAATGATACAGAAAATATTCCATTTACTACTTTCATTTTACCTTGAAATGTAGTTCTATTTTTTTGTGGTCTAACAATTTTGTTACCAAATACCTTAGTTTCATCATCGTTCATATTATCGCCACAATTAACACAAATTATTGCATCATCAGCATTTTCATGATGGCATCTACTACATATTTTCATAACAAAACCCCTTTAACTAAAATACACTAATATAATATAACATATTAGTATCCTAAATTCAAATAATAGTAAAGAAAAGAGAGACAAAAGTCTCTCTTTATTATGCATTATAGCCTTTGTTCTTTAATTTAGAAATATCAACAAGGTTAAGACGCTTTTCATCTTCTCTATTTTCTAGTGAAGTAATTAAAGCTTCTGCAGTATCGATTGCAGTTAAAACAGTTACACCTGTTTCAATTGCATTACGTCTGATTAAGAAACCATCCTTATGATGTTCTTGACCCTTCTTTGGAGTATCGATTACTAAGTCTAGCTGATGAGCTAAGATTAAATCTAATACTGTATTTTCTCCATCTGCAATTCTATTAACCTTAATTGCTGGACAACCATTCTGAGTTAAGAAATTATATGTTCCTTCTGTAGAATAGATTGTATAACCAAACTTATTAAATCTCTTTGCGATAGGTAAGATTTCCTTCTTATCATCATCACAAACAGTAATAATCATATTCTTATATTTTGGTAAGCGAATATTAGCACCTAAGAATGCCTTATATAATGCTTCGTTATAATTTGCTGAAATACCTAAGCATTCTCCTGTTGACTTCATTTCAGGTCCTAGATTAATATCTGCACCACGAATCTTTTCAAATGAGAATACTGGCATCTTAATTGCATAATAACCAGCATTTGGCTGTAAGCCTGGTTGGTAACCCATTTCACGGATTGAATGTCCTAAAATTGCCTTTGTTGCAAGGTCAACAATAGGAATACCTGTAACCTTAGAAATATATGGTACTGTACGGCTTGAACGAGGGTTAACTTCGATGATATATACATCATCACCAATTGCGATGAATTGGATATTAATCATACCTAATACATGTAATGCCTTAGCTAAGATTTCTGTATATTCAACTATTCTTTCTCTAGCCTTCTTAGTAATTTGTTCAGCTGGATAAACTGAAATAGAGTCTCCTGAGTGAATACCAGTTCTTTCGATGTGTTCCATAATACCAGGGATTAAGATATCCTTGCCATCACAAATAGCATCTACTTCTAATTCCTTACCCATTAAATACTTATCAACTAGGATTGGGTGTTCTTGTGCAATCTGGTTAATGATATTGATATATTTTTCCATATCTTGATCATTAATTGCAATTCTCATACCCTGACCACCTAATACATATGAAGGTCTAACTAATACTGGGTATCCTAATTCATGTGCTGCAGCTAAAGCTTCTTCAACTGTGAATACAGTATGACCCTTTGCACGAGGAATATTATTTGATTCAAGAATTTCATCAAATATTTCTCTATCTTCTGCCGCATCAACATCCTTAGCATCAGTACCTAAAATAGGTACTCCCATTTGCATTAATGCTTGAGTTAACTTAATAGCTGTTTGTCCACCAAATTGAACAACAGCTCCTGTAGGATGTTCAATATTTACAATTGATTCAACATCTTCTGGTGTTAATGGTTCAAAGTATAGCTTTGATGCAATATCGAAGTCAGTTGAAACTGTTTCAGGGTTATTATTAACGATGATTGTTTCATAACCTTCCTTTTCAAATGCCCATGCTGAATGAACTGAACAGAAGTCGAATTCAATACCTTGACCGATACGAATTGGGCCTGAGCCTAATACTAATACTCTCTTCTTAGAAGGAGCTTGTTCTTTAACTTCTTCTTCACCATCGAATGTAGAATAATAATATGGTGTATGAGCTTCGAATTCACCAGCACATGTATCAACCATCTTGAATCTTGCAGTAATGTTATTAGCATAACGCATCTTCTTAACTTCATTTTCATGCTTAGAAGTTAACTTAGCAATGAAATGATCTGGGAATTCCATTCTCTTTGCTTCTTTTAATAATTCAACTGTTAAAGGTTGAGTTTTTAATTGATATTCTAATTTAACAATATTATTTAACTTATCAATGAACCACTTGTCAATTTTAGTCTTCTTGAAGATTGTATCATAATCAACATGACGTCTTAATGCTTCAGCAACTCTCCAAATTCTTCTATCATCAACAATTTCTAGTTCTTCATTTAATTGTTCTAATGTTAATGAAGTAAAATCATAAGACATTAATGATTCAACATGCTGTTCTAATGAACGAATAGCCTTCATTAATGCACCTTCGAAGTTAGTACAAATTGACATAACTTCACCAGTAGCCTTCATTTGTGTTGTTAATGTACGCTTAGCAGTGATGAATTTATCAAATGGTAAACGTGGCATCTTAACTACACAGTAGTCAAGCATTGGTTCAAATGATGCAAATGTCTTCTTAGTAATTGCATTTGGAATTTCATCTAATGTATAACCTAATGCCATCTTAGCAGTAACCTTAGCAATAGGGTAACCTGTTGCTTTAGATGCTAATGCTGATGAACGAGAAACTCTTGGGTTTACTTCGATTACACAATATTCAAATGAATCAGGATTTAAGGCATATTGAACGTTACATCCACCTGTAACTCCTAATTCAGTAATAATTCTTAATGCAGATGTTCTTAACATCTGGTATTCCTTATCAGATAAAGTTTGTGATGGAGCAACTACGATTGAGTCACCTGTATGAACACCAACTGGGTCAAGGTTTTCCATGTTACAAACAGTAATACATGTACCATTTCTATCACGCATTACTTCGTATTCAATTTCCTTCCAACCAGCGATAGATCTTTCAACTAATACTTCACCAACTCTTGATAATCTTAAACCATTAGTTAAGATTTCAACTAATTCAGCTTCATTAGCAGCAATACCACCACCAGAACCACCTAATGTATAGGCAGGTCTTAATACAACTGGGTATCCAATTTTGTTAGCGAATGTAATACCATCTTGAACATTATCAACAACTAAAGATTCAGCAATAGGTTCACCTAGCTTTTCCATAGTTTCTTTAAAAGCTTCACGGTCTTCAGCCTTATAAATAGTTTGAGCTGTTGTACCAATGATTTTTACATCTGGATGTTCATCAAAGAACTTTGAATCCCATAATTCCATAGCAAGGTTTAAACCTGCTTGTCCACCTAATGTAGGTAGAATTGAATCTGGATGCTCTTTTTCAATTATTTCTCTTACGACATCAACTGTAATAGGTTCGATATAAACTCTATCAGCGATATCCTTATCTGTCATGATTGTTGCAGGGTTAGAGTTTAATAAAACAACCTCAACGCCCTCTTCTTTTAAAGCACGGCAGGCCTGAGTACCAGCATAGTCAAATTCTGCAGCTTGACCAATGATGATTGGACCTGAACCAATTACTAATACCTTTTTAATACTTTCAATTCTAGGCATCTTACTTACCTCCCATCATCTTAATGAATTCGTCAAATAAATATCCTGAATCAAGTGGACCTGGACAAGCTTCTGGGTGGAACTGTACTGTAAAAATGTTCTTACCAACATACTTTAATCCTTCATTTGTCTTATCATTAACGTTTATGAATGCTTCTACTGCAACCTTTGGATTAAGTGATGTTGTATCAACATAATATCCATGGTTTTGGGAAGTAATATATACTCTATTATTAATTAGATCTTTTACTGGGTGATTTCCGCCTCTATGACCATATTTAAGCTTCTTAGTATCAGCTCCTGTAGCAAGGGCCATTAACTGATGTCCTAAACAAATAGCAAAAATAGGAACATTAGAATCATAAAGTTTCTTGATTTCCTTAATGATTTCTACATTATCCTTAGGGTCTCCTGGACCATTAGATAACATAATTCCGTCTGGATTGTCATTCAAAATTTCAGCTGCAGTTGTATGTGCAGGATAAATAGTTACCTGGCAGCCTCTCTTATTTAAGTTCTTAGCAATTGAAGCCTTTGCACCAAAATCTAATAATGCAACCTTCTTGCCTGTACCTTCTAAAACATACTTAGCTTTACAAGTTACCTTCTCAACAACATCAGTAGCCTTAAAAGCCTTAATCTTAGGTAATACTTCTTCTAACTTGAAATCAGCATTTGTTGTGATCATGCCGTTCATAGTTCCTTCATCTCTTAACATCTTAGTAAGCTTTCTAGTATCAATTCCTTCAATACCAGTAATATTTTGCTTAATTAAGAAATTTTCTACTGAGTCAAAGTTTCTAAAATTAGAAGCAAATTTAGCTAACTCCTTAACAATGAAGCCATCAACAAATGATTGTCTTGATTCCATATCGTCATAGCAAATACCATAATTGCCAATTAATGGATATGTCATACATACTGCCTGTCCTGCATAAGAAGGGTCTGTTAAAACCTCAAAATATCCAGTCATTGATGTATTGAAAACAATCTCACTAATAACTTCTTTTTGGGCACCGATGCTTGTGCCTTCGAATACTGTTCCATCTTGTAAAATCAGAAATGCTTTCATCTTTTCCCCTGCCGATCTATCAAATTTTGGCATATTTGCAGTATCATATATACTTTGTATATATAGATTGTATCTGCAAAAATACCCTTATACCTATTCTATCATTATTTTAATAATAATCAATATGAAAATAACCTTTTCACACTTATATAAACATCTTTTATATAAAAATAATATTTAATAAATTTTTAAATTATTACAAAATTTAGACTATTTTTAACAAAAAAAATCCTTACTTTTTTGTAAGGATAATTTTTTCTATAAAACTTTTTTCATTCTCTCTATAGCTTCTTTTGTTGCCTCATGTGTACCAAATGATGTAATTCTAAAGAATCCTTCCCCATTCTTACCGAATCCAGCACCTGGAGTTCCAACAACATTACATTTCTCTAACAAGAACTGGAAGAATTCCCAGCTTGACATTCCATTTGGACATTCTAACCAAATATATGGTGATGAAATACCACCTGTAAACCATAATCCCTTCTCTAAGAAGAAGTCCTTTAATAGCTTTGCATTCTCCATATAATAAGAAAGATTCTTCTTACATTCTAAAATGCCTTCATCAGATAAACATGCATAAGCACCAGCTTGAGTGATATAAGATACACCATTAAATTTAGTAGATTGTCTTCTTCCCCAAAGCTTATTTAAATATACGCCATCTACTTCAATATTAGATGGTACTACTGTATATCCACATCTAATACCTGTGAATCCAGCAAACTTAGAAAATGAGCATACCTCAATCGCAACATCCTTTCCACCTTCAATTTCATAAATTGAATGAGGAATATCACTAGATTGAATAAATGCTTCATATGCTGCATCATAAATAATTAATGAGCCAGTCTTTTTTGCAAAAGAAACCCATAATGCTAATTCCTTATAATTATATGCTGCACCTGTTGGATTATTTGGTGAGCATATATATATAATATAAGGTTTATTCTCTAATGAGTCATCTGGTAGTGGTAAGAATTTATTTTCCTTATTACCATTGATAAATATGACATTATTATTCTTCATAATATTAGTATCTACATATACTGGATAAACTGGATCAGGAATTAAGATAGTATTATTACCAAATATATCTAATAAATTACCAATATCAGATTTAGCACCATCAGATACAAATATATCATTTAAATTTAATGATACATTATATCTTTCATAATATGATTTGATTCTTTCTCTTAAGAAGTCATAACCAAACTCAGGTGGATATCCCTTGAATGTATCTTTTTCTGACATATCAAGTGAAGCCTTAGACATTGCATCAGAAATCACCTTAGGTAATGGTCTTGTGACATCACCAATACCTAATCTAATAATATCTGCATTAGGATTTAATTCCTTATAAGCTTTAACCTTTTTATTTATATCACTAAATAAATAGCTTTCTTTTAAATTTAAATAATTCTTGTTAATATTAATCTTCATAATATACACCATCATAAACCCTTTTTGCAGGCCCCTTCATAGTAATGTTATATTCTTTATCACAAGTAATTTCTAAGGTACCACCAATTAAATTAACATAAATAACCTGATTAAATGGAGTTATACCATTTCTACAAGATGCAGCAACACTTGCGCAAGCACCTGTACCGCATGCATAAGTCTCACCGCTACCTCTTTCATAAACTCTCATGTTAAGGTGAGTATCATCAACTACCTCAATAAATTCTGTATTTACTTTAGTTGGGAATAATTTGTTATGCTCAAATGCAGGGCCATTCTTTTCTAAATCTAATTCATTAACATTATTTACATAAATAACACAATGTGGATTTCCCATAGATACTGCAGTAATATCATAGAAATCTCCATTGACAAAGCATTTAGAATTAATATATTCTTTATCTTCTGCTAAAGGGATGTCTTTTGGATTAAATGATGCCTTACCCATATCAACCTTAACAGAATCTATTTTATTAGAAGAATTTGGATATAATGCTAATGTTTTAATTCCACTTCTAGTTTCAATCTTAACATTAGTATCTTTTACATATCCTTCATCATATAAATATTTACCAACACATCTAATTGCATTACCACACATGTTTCCAATAGAACCATCTAGGTTATACATTTTCATTTGATAGTCAGCAATCTTGCTTGAACAAATTAATACTAATCCATCAGAACCAACACTGAAATGTCTTCTTGACATTTCTACTGCAAGCTTTTCTGGATTACTAATTTCTTCATCAATACAATTTATATAAATATAATCATTTGCACACCCATGCATTTTAGTAAACTTTATTGCCATTTTATAAACCTTTCTTTCTTAAACTCTCGTAAACGAACTTCTTAAATAATGGATGAGCCTTATTAGGTCTTGATTTAAATTCTGGATGGTACTGAACACCTAAGAAGAAAGGTTCACTAGATATTTCAATTGCTTCAACAAGTAAATTATCTAATGAAGTACCACAAATTGTAATACCATTATTTTCAAACTCAGTTCTATAATCATTATTAAATTCATATCTATGACGATGACGTTCTTTAATAATTTCTTCTTGGTAACATTTATACATTGTAGTATTTTGATTTTTAATAATACAAGGATATGCACCTAATCTTAATGTACCACCCTTATTAATGTCATCATTTTGACCTGGCATAAAGTCAATAACCTTATGCTTTGAATTAGGGGCAAATTCATTTGAATTAGCATCCTTATATCCTAAAATATCTCTTGCAACTTCAATTGTAAAAATCTGCATACCTAAGCAAATTCCAAAATATGGGATATGATTTAATCTTGCATACTTGCAAGCTAAAATCATACCTTCAATTCCTCTATCACCAAATCCACCAGGTACTAAAATACCACTAGACTTACCTAAGATTTCATCAACGTTATCTTCAGTTAAAGATTCTGAATCTACCCAATTGATTTCAACTTCACTTTCATTTTCAAACCCAGCATGATGTAATGCCTCAACAACTGATAAATATGCGTCATGTAATTCTGTATATTTACCAACTAAGGCAATATTAACCTTATGCTTTAAATTATTAATTCTATTAACTAAATTTTTCCATTCAGTTAAATCAGGCTTACCACAATCTAAATGTAATTCTCTACATACTATATCAGAAAATCCACTATCCTCTAGCATTAAAGGTGCTTCATATAATGAAGGTAATGTTACATTTGAAATAACACAATCCTCATTTACATCACAGAATAATGCAACCTTCTTAAATATAGATTCATCTTCTATTTCTTCATCACTTCTTAAGACAATAATATTAGGAGAAATACCCATTCCTCTTAATTCCTTTACAGAATGCTGTGCAGGCTTACTCTTATGTTCATGAGAAGCTTTAAGATATGGAACTAATACAACATGAATATATAATGCATTCCCCTCTCCAACCTCTCTACCTATTTGTCTTATTGCCTCTAGGAATGGTTGGGATTCAATATCACCAGTTGTACCACCAATTTCTGTTATAACAACATCTGCCTTTGTTTTATCAGATAATTTATAAATGAATTCCTTAATTTCATTTGTTATATTAGGAATATATTGTACTGTTGAGCCTAAATATTCTCCTCTTCTTTCCTTACCAATAACATTAGAAAAAACCTTACCAGTAGTTAAGTTAGAATATTTATTTAAATCCTCATCAATAAATCTTTCATAATGTCCTAAATCAAGGTCAGTTTCAGCACCATCATCAGTTACGAAAACCTCTCCATGCTGATATGGTGACATTGTACCTGGATCCACATTAATATATGGATCTAGCTTTTGTGAAGCAACATGTAATCCTCTAGCCTTAAGCAATCTACCCAAGCTTGCTGCTGTTATACCCTTTCCAAGTCCTGAAACAACTCCACCCGTAACAAATATAAATTTACTCATTTTACCTCATCGTCCTTTTTGTGATATATCTCTATTACATTTTTTGCCAAATCTATTTTTTTTATTCTTAAGTCCATGCTAGTTTTTGCAAGCCATTTATGCACTTCATCTTCTGTATAATGCTTATGCTTCATTAAAAGGAGTTTGGCTTCATTTATAATTCTTATCTCCTTCATTCTATCTTCCATGGACATTTTAGTTTCATTATTTTTACTAATATTTATCTTTTCTAGGGTTGATGTTATTAATCTTAATGATTGTAAAAACATCTCCTTTGAAGTCGGTTTAGAAATAGTTAAAATACCGAATTCATTTGTTTTATGATAAACATCAGAATAAATATTTTCATTTGCTAAAACTAATACACCTGTGCTGTGTCTTGTTGATGCATCAATAGCAAAAAGTACACCAAGCTCATCCTTTAAAGGTGTATTAACAACAACAATATCAATCTTTCGTTCTAGCAATAATCTTCTAGCCTCATTAGCATTAGAAACAATAATTAAAGGATCAAATGTATTATCAAGAAGACCCTTTATTGTTTCATTAAATTTATTAAATTGTGATACTAAAAGTACACTATATGTAAATTCCTTCATAAAAGGCCTCCTTTCAAAGATTTTTATAAAATACTACTTTAAATAATACTCAAATATTTCTTTTGGAAGGTATTCTTTTATAAAATCTGATGTTCTAGCAATTGTTTTTGCTTCATCTAAGCTTAAAGGTAATACTTCAAATTGATTATTCTTTTCATCATTTGCATCTAATTCCTTTGGAAGAGTTAAATTATTTTTAACTCCATCTAATGCAGCATAAATAATTAATGCAAATGCTATATAAGGATTACATGTAGAATCAGCACTTCTTAATTCGCTTCTCTTATAAATATCCTTTGCAGCAGGAATACGAATTAAAACAGTACGATTCTCTTCTCCATATGAAATATACTTTGGAGCATGCATCTTACCTAATCTATTATATGAGTCATCCTTACAATTTAAGAATGCAGTAATCTCTTTAATATGCTTTAAAACACCAGCAGTTCCAGCCTCATTTAAAGACTTCTTATTCTTTGATAAGCTAAAATTGATATGGAAGCCATTACCAGGTCTTCCTTCTAATGGTTTTGGTTCAAATGAAGCATAAAGACCATTTCTTTCAGCAACAGTTCTAACAACACCCTTAAATGTTGTTGCATCATCTGCAGCACATAAAGGATCAGAATACATATAGTCAATTTCATTCTGACCAGGTCCTTCTTCATGATGTGATCCTTCTGGAACCAAATTCATTTCTTCTAATGTTAAGCAAATTTCTCTTCTAACATTTTCACCCTTATCCTTTGGTGCAATATCCATATAACCTGCATTATCATATGGAATTTTTGTAGGCTCGCCATCTTCTGTTGTTTTAAACAAATAGAATTCAATTTCAGAACCAAACTTAAATTCAATTCCTTCCTTTGCTGCAAGATCACAAGCCTTTTTAAGTATCTGTCTTGTATCATTAACAAAAGGTGTACCATCTGGATTTTTAACATCACAATACATTCTTACAACCTTACCTGATAAAGGTCTCCATGGAAGTAATGTTAAAGTTGCTGGATTAGGGAATAAGAATAAATCTGATCTTTTTCCCATAGCAAATCCATCTATGGCAAGCGCATCAATTGAAATACCATAGTTAAAAGCTCTTTCTAGTTCATGGGGCATTATTGATATATTCTTTTGCTCACCATAAACATCTGTGAATGCAAGTCTAATGAATTTAACATCCTCTTCCCTGCAATATTCAATTACTGATTCCTTATCGTACATAAGAATACCTCCTATAAATCCTATAATGTTAATATTATATAATTAATTTCTAAAAGAATATATTATAAATTTACAACATAATGTGCTTTAAAAGGATTATTGCTGTTTGGAGTTACAACACTGAATCCATCTTTAATTAAATCATTGTAATCATAATTGAAATATGAAGAAAACTTCTTTAGATATTCCTCAATTTCTAAAATATCTTCTTCTGTAGCCTTATTCACACAAATTCTATTAGATTCAGATTTAAAATCACCTCTAATAAAAACCTTGCCACCATACATTCCTTTAAAGCTAAAGTCACCAACTATTTCTTTTGGATTATCTAATCCTAATACAACTATATATCCACCTGCCATATACTCAGCTAAAAATGAACCAGCCTTGTTACCAATTATCATAACAGGTTTTTTATCCATATATGCCTTCATATGGATACCACTACGATATCCTGTATTACCTTTTACATATATTTCTCCACCACGCATAGCATATCCACAAGTATCACCAGCATTACCATGAATAATTACTTCACCATTATTCATAGTATCACCTGTTGCATCAGAAGTATTACCAAATACTTCTATTCTTGCTCCATCCATATAAGCAGCTAATGCATTACCTGGAATACCAGAAGTTATTTTAATATTTTTATCAACAAGTGCATCACCAATATATCTATCACCTAATAAATTTACTAATTCAATATCTTTATCAGAAGATGTTTTTATTGCATGATTTAGCGCTTGATAAGATTCATAATTCTTTGCATCAATTAGCATAAAATACCTCCTACATTCCAGCATGATTAATTCCTAAAATATCAAGCTCAACCTTATTTAAGCCTAATCCTCTAAGCATTAATCTATTACCCTTTAATGTTTCAAGTGAATTAATACCCATGCCACCCATCATTTCTTTTATTTCGCGAGTCCAAGCATTAATTAAATTGACTAATCTTTCTTCAGCAACTAAAGGATCTAATCTCTTTGTTAAGTTAGGGTCTTGTGTTGCAATACCCCAGTTACACTTACCACTTTGGCAATTTCTACATAAATGACATCCCATTGAAAGTAATGCGGCAGTACCGATATATACTGCATCAGCACCTAACGCAATTGCTTTAATTACATCTGCAGATGAACGAATTGAACCAGCAACAACTAAGCTAATGTTATTTCTAATTCCTTCTTCTCTTAATCTACTATCTACTGATGCTAAAGCTAATTCAATAGGAATACCAACATTATCTCTTATTCTTGTAGGTGCAGCACCAGTACCACCTCTATAACCATCAATTACAATAATATCAGCACCACTTCTTGCAATACCCGATGCGATTGCTGAAATATTATGTACTGCTGCAACCTTAACTATAATAGGCTTTTTATAATCAGTTGCTTCCTTAAGTGAATCAACTAATTGTTTTAAATCCTCAATTGAATAAATATCATGATGTGGTGCAGGTGATATAGCATCACTTCCCTCAGGAACCATTCTTGTCTTTGAAACATCTCCAACCATTTTCTTTCCAGGTAAGTGTCCACCAATACCAGGCTTTGCACCTTGTCCCATCTTTATTTCAATTGCAGCGCCACTTTCTAAATAATCTTTATATACACCAAATCTACCTGATGCAACCTGAACAATTGTATTATCCTTAAAACCCTTTAGGCTTTCATGTAATCCACCTTCACCAGTGTTATAGAATGTACCTAATTCCTTAGCTGCGCCAGCTAAAGCCTTATGTGCATTTAATGAAATTGCACCATAAGACATACCACCAAACATAATTGGGGTATCGATTTTTAGCTGTGGTTTCATAGTTGTATCTATTGAACCATCTTTATTTCTTTTAACATGAGTTGGCTTCTTGCCTAAGAATACTCTTGTTTCCATTGGTTCTCTTAATGGATCAATAGAAGGGTTTGTTACCTGAGAAGCATTAATCAAAATTCTATCAAAATATGAAGGCATTTGATTAGGATTTCCCATTGATGATAATAAAACTCCACCAGTATCTGATTGCTTATAAATTTCTTCTACTAAAGAAGATGTCCAGTTAGCATTTCTTCTAATATTACAATCAGATTCAACTATCTTTAAGCATTTCATAGGGCATACAGCAACACATCTCATACATGAAACACATTTTTCATTATGTGCTAGCATAATATGTCCCTTTTCATTATAGTAATGAACTTCATTTGCACATTCACGTTCACATAAACGACATCTTGAGCAAATATCATTATTTCTAACTATTTCAAACTTTGGATAATAATATCCACTATAATCTCTCATTAGAACTTACCCTCCTTTACTCTTACAATAACAGGCTCTCCACCCTTAGGTGCCCATACATTATCTAAATCCTTAGACATACTTCTTAATGCACACTCTTCACTTGCAATATATGTCATATTACCTTTTTCACCAACAACTAAGCTTCTTAGCTTTAATCTATCATTTAAAGCCATAAGACCACCATTAAATCCTAATATAATAGAGAATGGTCCTGTGATTAATAAAGATGCATAATTATTTCTTAAGAATGTAATTTCTTCTTTTTTCTTTAAATCTTCCATTGCATCAATTTGTTCCCAGAATGGTGCGGCAACAACTGTTGCAAATTCAGTTAATGTTAATTTTTCACGTCTAAGTAAAAAATCTGCAATATATGTTATTACTTCTGTATCTGTTTGTAATGAGCATTTATAACCAAACATTTCAATAAATCTTCTATTTGCATCATAGCTTGAAATTTCACCATTATGAACAATAGTATAATCTAATAAGCCAAATGGGTGAGCTCCTCCCCACCAGCCTGGAGTATTAGTTGGATATCTACCATGTGCTGTCCACATGTATCCTTTATAATCCTCTAATCTATAGAATTCCCCAACCTCTTCTGGATAACCAACTGCCTTAAATACGCCCATGTTCTTTCCACTTGAGAATACGAATGCACCTGAAATAGTATCATTAACCTTAGTAACAGCTCTCATTGTATATTCATCTTCTGTTAACTGAGCTTCTCTTAATCTGTTCGCATTTGGTTTAACGAAATATCTCCAAATTAATGGCTCATCAGTAATTTGAGGTATTTTCTTTGTAGGTATTTTTGAATAATCTACAATATCAAAAGCCTCATCTAAATATGTTTCTGTTGAAACCTTTGCTGTATTACTGTCATAAAATACATGTAATGCATAATAATCCTTATATTCTGGATAAATACCATATCCAGCAAATCCACCACCTAGACCGTTAGATCTATCGTGCATAGTTCTCATAGCATCAACAATAGCTTTACCTGATACTAGTTTTCCATCTCTTGATACCATTGCAGCAATTGCACATCCTGCTGGAATTCTAACTTCCCCTTCTCTTTTCATAACCTTCCTCCTTAACAATATGTTTAATAAAATAAAATATTTTAAAAAACAAAAAAAGACGCTCACCTAATATTGGGGGATAGCTAAAAACCCCTAATAATAGGTGAACGCCTTTGTTCCTCTATAATTTATCACTTTTATATTTAATAGTCAACATTTTTTTGAAATAAAATTCAATTCATCCTATTTTATATAAAAGATTTATTAAAATTTGGCCGATTTTTAAAATAAAATTTGAAAATAGTGATTGACAAGACAATTTTTTTGAATTAGAATAAGCGTGTAAATAAAAATTGCGAGGCAAAGGAGCCTGGATATACTATTTATCCATGCGTTCCCTTGCCTCTTTTTTATTGTTAAGGAGGAAAAGAATTTATGAAACAGGTACAGGATTATTTTGGTTGTTTAGTATTTGACGACAAAGTAATGAAGTCAAGACTTTCTAGTGATATTTATAAATCATTAAGAAAGACAATTGATAATGATGAAGAACTTGATTTATCAGTTGCAAATTCAGTTGCTCAAGCAATGAAGGATTGGGCAGTTGAAAATGGTGCTACACACTATACACATTGGTTCCAACCAATGACAGGCACTACTGCTGAAAAGCATGATAGTTTTATTTCACCAGATGCTGATGGTAGAGTTATTATGGAATTCAAGGGAAAGGAATTAGTAAAAGGTGAACCAGATGCATCTTCATTCCCATCAGGTGGATTAAGAGCAACTGCAGAAGCTAGAGGATATACAGCATGGGATCCAACTTCTTATGCTTTCATCAAGGATAAATGCTTATGCATTCCAACTGCATTCTGTAGCTATGGTGGTGAAGCACTAGATAAGAAAACTCCACTTCTACGGTCAATGCAGGCTTTATCAAAGCAAGCAATTAGAGTATTAAAACTATTCGGACATAATGAAGTTAAAACTGTAAAGACTACAGTTGGTCCTGAACAGGAATATTTCATTATTGATAAGAAATATTATGATCAAAGACCAGACCTTATTTATACAGGTAGAACATTATTTGGCGCAATGTCTCCTAAGGGTCAGGAATTAGATGATCATTATTTCGGAACTATTAAAACAAGAGTTCAAGAATTCATGAATGAATTAAATGAAGAATTATGGAAGCTTGGAATTCTTGCAAAAACTGAACATAATGAAGTTGCTCCTGCACAGCATGAGCTAGCTCCTATTTTCTCAACTACAAATGTAGCTGCAGATCATAACCAAATCACAATGGAATTAATGCAAAAGATTGCAAGTAAGCATGGTTTAGTATGCTTATTACATGAAAAGCCATTCAAGGGAGTTAATGGAAGCGGAAAGCACAATAACTGGTCTATGTCTACAAATACCGGCCTAAATCTATTAGAACCAGGTGCTACTCCTGCTGATAATGCACAATTCTTATTATTCTTAGTTGCAGTTATTAAGGCTGTTGATGAATATCAGGATTTATTAAGAATTAGCTGTGCTTCAGCTTCAAACGACTTCCGTTTAGGTGCAAACGAGGCACCTCCTGCAATTATTTCTATGTTCTTAGGTTCTGAATTACAGGCTGTATTAGATCATATTGAAACAGGTAAGCCTCTAAACTGTGATGGTAAGACATTCTTAAAGATTGGTGCTGATGTATTACCTCCTCTACCAAAGGATTCTACAGATAGAAATAGAACATCTCCATTCGCATTCACAGGAAACAAATTTGAATTCCGTGCATTAGGATCTTCTGATTCAATTTCTTGCTGCAACATTATGTTAAATACTGCAGTTGCTGAAGAATTAAAGCAGTTTGCTGATATCTTAGAAACTTCAAAGAGCTTTGATAAGGATTTACATGAATTAATTAAGAAGACTATTATTGAACATAAGAGAATTATTTTCAATGGTAATGGATATGATCAATCTTGGGTAGTTGAAGCTGAAAAGAGAGGCTTATTAAATCTAAAGTCTACTCCAGAAGCATTACCTTACTATATTGCTCCAAAGAATATTAAATTATTCACATCAAATGGTATTTATAGTGAAACTGAAATCCATGCTCGTTATGAAATTGGTCAGGAACATTATGCAAAGGTTGTTAATATTGAAGCATTAACTGCAATTGATATGGCAACAAAGGGCTATTTACCAGCAATTTCAAAATATTCTTCTTCTTTAGCTAAAACAATTGAAGCTAAGAAGTCACTTGGTGTTGACACAACATATGAAGAATATGAATTAAATACATTATCTTTAGGATTAAAGAATGCTTTAGCAGTAGTTAATTCACTAAAGGATGCTTTAGGAAATGTACCTGAAGAGGATGTTGCAAAGACATCATTATATTATAGAAATGATATCTTACCTAAGATTGAAGATTTAAGAACAGTTATCGATTCACTTGAAGGACATGTTTCTAAGGAAAACTGGCCTTATCCAACATATGGTGATTTACTATTTGGTGTAAGATAAAAAATTAAAGAGATTATTTTGAGGAGGGAAATATATGAACATTAACAACATTGATGGCATATTTGGCGGTACTGGCCTTTGGGCTTTAATCGGATGTGCATTAATCTTCTTCATGCAAGCCGGATTTGCAATGGTTGAAACAGGTTTCACTCGTGCAAAGAATGCTGGTAATATCATGATGAAGAACCTAATGGACTTCTGTATTGGTACTGTAACATTTACAATTCTTGGTGGAGGATTACTATTAGGTGAAGACGCCTTAGGCGGATTCATCGGTATTCCTACATTAGGATTATGGTCAGATTTTGCAAATTTTGACTGGTTATCATTTATTTTTAACTTATTATTCTGTGCAACAGCTGCAACAATTGTTTCTGGTGCAGTTGCTGAACGTACAAAGTTTAGTGCATATTGCATTTATTCAGCTATTATTTCATTAGTTATTTACCCTATTGAAGCTCACTGGGTTTGGGGTGGAGGTTGGTTATCTGACCTTGCAGTTGAATGGGGAATCGAACAGGCAAACTGGTTAGGTTTCATTGATTTATCAGGTTCTGCTGCTATTCACTCAGTTGGTGGTATTTGTGCTTTAATTGGTGCTTGGATGATTGGCGCAAGAACAGGAAAATATATTAGAGACGATGCAGGAAAGGTTACTAAAATTAATGCTTTCCAAGCACACTCAATTCCACTTGGCGCTTTAGGTGTATTCATTTTATGGTTCGGTTGGTATGGATTTAACTCAGCTCCTGCTTCTACTATTGAAGAAGTTGCTCAGATTTTCGCTACAACAACAATTGCTCCAGCAGTTGCAACATGTGTATGTCTTTTAATTACTTGGATCAAGAACGGTAAACCAGATGTTTCTATGTGCTTAAATGCTTCACTTGCTGGCTTGGTTGCTATTACAGCTGGATGTCATGCAGTTGATGGCTTAGGTGCTGCAATTATTGGTGCTATTTCTGGTGCTTTAGTTTATGGTTCTGTTATATTCGTTGATCAGAAGTTACATATCGATGACCCAGCTGGTGCTATCTCAGTACACTTCGTAAATGGTGTATTTGGTACAATTGCTGCAGGTTTATTTGCAACATCTCATTCATATTTAGGAGTTGATGGTCCTATCTATGCATTAGTTCATGGTACAGACTTCGCTCATGGTATGGCAGTACTTGGAATTCAATTCATTGGTATTATTGCAATTCTTGCATGGACTGCAACATTAATCTTCATAACATTCTTCATCTTAAAGAAGACTATTGGTATTCGTTGCTCTGTTGAAGACGAAATCAAGGGCTTAGATATTTCTGAACATGGTCTACTTTCTCCTTATGCAGATTTCGTTCCTGCAGTTGATCCTATTGATTATTCTCAGGATCCTGAATATAAGAAGGCTATTACAGTAACTGGTGATACACCAGAGCCTGAGGCAGTTCCTGTTTCTGTTGTTACAGATGTAGATGATTCAGTTGAAGCTAAGACAGGATTCTCAAAAGTTTCAATTATATGTAAAGAAAGAATGCTTGAAGCATTAAAAGAATCTTTAATGGCTATTGGTATTACTGGTATGACAGTTACACACGTTATGGGTTGTGGTGCTGAAAAGGGTCAACCTGAATTCTATAGAGGTGTTAAGGTTGAAGCAACACTTCTTCCTAAGGTTCAAGTAGATGTAGTAGTTGCTAAGGTACCTGTAAGACAGGTTATTGAAACAGCTAAGAAAACATTATATACAGGTCACATTGGTGATGGTAAGATTTTCGTATATAACGTAGTAAATGCTATAAAGGTTAGAACTGGTGAAGAAGGCTATGCCGCTTTACAGGACGCTCAAGAAATATAAAAACAAATAATAATCATAGTGTGTCTAGGTGATGCTAGACACATTATGCATTTATAAAAAGGAGAAAAATATGTGTTCAATAATGGGATATATAGGAGATGCTAGTTTAGACATCTACCTAAAAGACTTTAAAAATACTATTTCTAGAGGACCAGATATGACTAGAATTATTAACCTACCACATGGTGGTTTTTTAGGCTTTCATAGACTAGCCATAATGGGTTTAAATGAAGAAGGTATGCAGCCTTTTGAAATGAGTAATAGAAAAGTAGTTTGTAATGGTGAATTATATGGTTTTAGACCACTAAAGGAAGAATTAATAAGTAAAGGATATACATTTAAAAGTGAATCCGACTGCGAAATAATACTTCCACTATATAATGAATATGGTACAGATATGTTTAAAATGCTTGATGCCGAATTCGCAATGATAATATATGATGGCACAACAAATTCATTCATAGCTGCACGTGACCCTATTGGTATTAGACCTCTATATTATGGTTACAATAAAAATAATGAAATAGTATTTGCATCAGAGCCTAAAAACTTAATAGATATATGTGATAATATACTTCCATTCCCTCCAGGACATTACTATACTGATGGAAAGTTTTATCGTTACTATGATCCTACAAAAGTTGATGAAGTAATTAATGATCCTTTAGAGGATGTATGCAAAAACATCCACGATAAGCTTATTAAAGCTGTAGAAAAAAGACTTGATTCAGATTCTCCTATTGGCTTCTTATTATCAGGAGGTCTTGATTCTTCTTTAGTATGTGGTATTTCAACTAAGCTTTTAAATAAACCATTAAAGACTTTTGCAATAGGAATGGATACTGATGCAATTGATTTAAAATATGCTAAAAAGGTTGCTGAATATATTGGTTCTGATCATACTGAAGTTATATTTACTAAAAAGGATATTTTTGATGCACTAGAGCATGTAATATATTCTTTAGGAACATACGATATTACAACAATACGTGCTTCTATTGGTATGTATTTAGTATGTAAGTATATTCATGAAAATACTGATTTAAGAGTAATTTTAACAGGTGAAATATCAGATGAATTATTCGGTTACAAATATACAGATTTTGCACCTAACGCAAAAGAATTCCAGGCTGAAGCTAAAAAGAGAATTGATGAAATACATATGTATGACGTACTTCGTGCTGATAGATGTATTGCTGTAAATTCACTTGAAGCTAGAGTTCCATTTGGAGATTTAGATTTCGTTAACTACGTTATGTCTATTAATCCAGAGATGAAGATGAATAAATATAATATGGGTAAATACCTATTAAGACATGCTTTTGAAAAGGATAATTTAATACCATATGAGATTTTAATGCGTGATAAAGCCGCATTTAGTGATGCAGTTGGTCACTCTATGGTAGATTATTTAAAAGAATACGCTAATAATCTTTACACAGATGAAGAATTTATGATAAAATCTTCTCTGTATTCTTATTCAAAGCCCTTCACTAAGGAATCTCTATTATATAGAGAAATTTTCGAAAAGTACTACCATGGACAAGCCAAGATGGTTAAAGATTTCTGGATGCCTAATAAGAGTTGGGAAGGATGCAATGTTAATGACCCTTCCGCTAGAGTACTTTCAAATTACGGAGCTTCTGGTAAGTAATAAAGGAGATTATTTATGTTTAATTCTATTCATGAAGAATGTGGCGTTTTTGGAGTTTTTGAAAATAAGACAACAAATGTAGCACAAACAACCTATCTTGGACTTTTTGCCTTACAACATAGAGGACAGGAATCTGCAGGTATTGCAGTATGTGATGATGGTATCTTTAGACACTACAAGGGCAAAGGACTTGTAGAGAATGTATTTACTAAAGAAAGCCTTGATTCTCTTGGAAAAGGAAATATGGCAATTGGTCATGTAAGATATTCTACTACAGGAGGAGATAACCCTAATAACATTCAGCCTCTTACAGTAAGACATGTTAAAGGAAATTTAGCATTAGCACATAATGGTAATTTAACTAATGCTGATGAATTAAGAAAATCATTCGAAATGAATGGCGCAATATTCCATGCAACATCAGATACTGAATCTATTGCTTACGCAATTGTAAGAGAACGAATTAATTCTTCTTCTATTGAGGAAGCAATTAATCATGCTATGTCAGATATTAAAGGTGCATATTCATGTATCGCAATGTCCGCAACAAAGCTTATCGCATTCCGTGATCCTAATGGATTCCGTCCATTATGTATTGGATATACTGCTGACAATGGATATGTAGTTGCATCAGAATCATGTGCTATTGATTCAATTGGTGGTAAATTCATAAGGGATATATTACCAGGTGAAATTGTTGTAATAACTAAAGATGGTATTACATCTATAAAAGATCATTGTAATGAAGCACCACATAAATTATGCGTATTTGAATTCATATATTTTGCTAGACCTGACTCAGTTATTGAAGGTTCTTCTGTTCATCATGCAAGAATTACAGCTGGTAAATACTTATATGAAGAATCTGGTGTTGATGCTGATGTTGTAATTGGTGTTCCTGATTCAGGACTTGATGCAGCATTAGGTTATTCACAAGCATCAGGAATCCCATATGGAATTGGATTCCTAAAAAACAAATACATTGGACGTTCATTCATTAAACCAAGTCAAGCACAAAGAGAAAACGCAGTTAGAATTAAATTAAATGTTATAAAAGAAACAGTTGAAGGAAAAAGAGTTATTTTAATTGATGACTCAATAGTACGTGGTACTACTTCAAAGCGTATCGTTAAATTAATTAGAGAAGCTGGCGCAAAAGAGGTTCACATGAGAATTTCAGCGCCACCATTTATCTCTCAATGTTATTTTGGTACAGATGTAGATTCAAAAGAAAACTTAATTGCATGTAAATATGATAATGTTTCAGACATCGCAAAAATAATCGGTGTTGACTCACTTGCATATTTATCACTTGATGCAGCACATAAGCTTGCAACAAACTCTAAATGTGATTTCTGTGATGGTTGCTTCACAGGTAAATACCCAGTTGAAGTACCTACTAACATAGAAAAGAATAA
The DNA here is from genome assembly GCA_016288855.1 of Acholeplasmatales bacterium. Lineage (GTDB taxonomy): Bacteria > Bacillota_I > Bacilli_A > Acholeplasmatales > Anaeroplasmataceae > Anaeroplasma. The sequence continues at coordinate 4,257 of JAEELJ010000020.1, read as the reverse complement.
ATTCGAACAAAAGATTTCAGAATCAAAAAACAATTAATAAAAAAGGCTCTACACAAATAGGGGGATAAACTCCTATTGTTGTGTAGAGCCGTTATTTTTTAGAATTATAAATTCATTAAATCATCACACTTAGCAAGTATCTGACGGAAATCAAAATCATCAGTCTTAACTAAGATTAATTTCTTCATAAATCCTGTTTTTCTTAATTCTGCTGTCTTAAGAATAGGATATAACTTTTCTGAATAATGCTTCATTAATTGGTTTCTCTTACCATTAGGCATTACATATTCATTTAGAGGATCAAAGAAAGGTTCAATTTTAGCCCAAGCTTTAGGGTCTAATGACTTATATTGTTCCATTGTTTCTTTGTCATCATAAGTAATCATTTCTTTTAATTCTCTTAATACTGATTCTAACATGTGATTATAATAATTGTCCTGCATATTAATCCTCCTAAAAAAATTTAAACTATTCTAAATTTTACCAATACGTATTATACATATATAAAATATATAATCAAGGCAAAAATCACTTTATTTTTTTTGAAAACGTTTAAATTATTTTTCAATATTATCCTTATTATTTAAATGTTCAATTAGGTTTAATGCCACGTTTTCGGGTATACCTAAATCTATTATATCACATAATGATGCTTTTTTAATAGCATCTATTGTAACAAATTTTTTTATCAATATTTCCTTTCTTTTTTCTCCTAATCCCTTTACACCATCAAGATATGAAGAAAAGAAGCCCTTAGCCTTTTGACTTCTAAAGAATGAAATTGCATAATCATGTACTCTTTGAGAAATATCAGATATTAATATGAATATTGGATCATTTTTATCTATCTTAATGAATTTATCATTAAAATATAGGATTGTTGCTTTATGATGATCATCCTTTTGAATACCCAAAATTGGTATTTCAAGACCAAGTGATGAAATAACATCAGTTGCTGCATGAACCTGAATTTCACCACCATCCATAATAATTAAATCAGGCATCTTTTGATCTTCCATTAATAATCTATAATATCTTCTATAAACAACTTCCTTCATAGATTCATAATCATTTGCACCAACTACAGTTTTAATATGATATTTTCTAAAATCATTAGGACTTGGTCTACCATGCTTATAAACAACCATTCCTGAAACAGGGTATTCACCAAATAAATTTGAGTTATCAAATGCCTCAATTACCTCAGGTGTTTTAATACCTAAAAGTTCACCTAATCTATCAATCGTTTCATTTCTTTTTAATACCTGATTCTTATATATATTTCTTCTATTTTCTAAATTAAATTTAGCATTATATAATGCCATATCAAGTAATTCTTTTTTTCTACCAATTTGTGGTGTAATAGTCTCTGCACCTGTAATATCGCCTAAATTTTCAATTTCTATGCCAATAATTGCAACTTCCTTAGGCTTTGTTGTTTGGTCATAAAATTGAGCTAAATATGAAGATACAATTTCTTCTTTTGCATCATATTTTGAAAAAATAGATTGATGATTAGAAATAATATTTCCTAATCTTGTAACAATTATATTTAAAGATATTTCATCATCATCTTCATAAATAGCAATATAATCACGGCTTGTTAAGTCATTAATTGCAATCTTTTGTTTAGAGATAGTATATTCAACAGATTTAATTTGATCTCTATATTCAGCAGCAAGCTCAAATTGTAATTCCATTGAGGCATTATTCATTTTTTCTTTTAGAGAATCTATTACCTCTTGTGCATTACCATTAAGGAATGATGCAACCTCATTCCTATAATTTTTATAGTCAATATCTTTATTAATACATGGTGCTAAACATTGATGCATATGATAATATAGGCATGTTTTATCTGGAATATGATTACATTTTCTAAATGGATATAATCTATTTAATAAATCTACTGTTTGTCTTGCAGCAAATACATTTGGATAAGGTCCAAAGTATCTTGCAACACCTTTTCTTCTTTTTGTTCTTGTAACAATTATTCTTGGGTGCTCTTCATTTGTTAAAGCAATATATGGGTATGTTTTATCATCAGTAAGCTGAATATTATATTTAGGGTTATATTGCTTTATCAAATTTATTTCTAAAACTAAAGCTTCTCTTTCAGATTCAGTGATTATATATGTAAAATCTCTAATCTCAGAGACTAGCTTAGTAGTTTTAGCATTATGAACGCCATGAAAATAGCTTCTAACTCTATTTTTTAAATTTTTTGCTTTACCAACATATATAATTTCTCCATCCTTATCTCGCATTTGATAAGAACCTGGAGAATCAGGTAAAAGCTTTAGCTTTTCTTCTATTATTCCCATATAATACCCCTTATAGAAAAATAAAGTGGTCAATGGACCACTTTATTTTAATTAGTTCTTCTTGAATGTTATCTTTGTTTGATCCTGAAGAATTTCTTCAAGAGCAATACCGATTGGCTTATAGCATAATGGATCTTCAGTTCCATCAGTAAGGCCAAGTGGTGTATAGCCATCTTCCTCTTCAATAATCTTTGCACGACGTGCAGCTGCATAAGCTAGCTTATATTTTGAATCAATCTTTTCTAATAATTCATCAATTGAAGGATAACGCATTCCATCATATTCTTTTTCTTTAGTATCCATTCTAATAATCCTCCATTTACATTTTGTTATTATAACACATAAAAGCCAAACTAGTAAATATTTTTTTACTTATTTAGAATTTTTAAATATTCATCATAAACTCTAATACGCTTAGAATGCTCTGCGTTAATAATTTCTAAAATTCTTTTTGCAGCATCCTCAACCTTATCATTTACAACAATATAATCATAGAATCTAGCTTCAGGGAATTCTGAATCAGCCTTTTGAATTCTAGCTTGAATTACTTCCTCATCCTCTGTACCACGACTCTTTAATCTTTCATATAAATCTTTCTTTGAAGGTGGTACTAAGAATATTAATACAGCCTCAGGTAGCTTATGTCTAACCTGAGTTGCACCATTTACTTCTATTTCTAAAAGCATATCGTCGCCATTGTTAATACAATCTTCAATTTTATCTAAAGGTGTACCATAAAAATTTCCAACAAATTGTGCGTGCTCTAGGAATTTACCCTTTTCAATTCTTTTAATAAATTCATCCTTAGTTACGAAATAATAATCCTTACCATTTTCTTCACCAGGTCTCATTGGTCTTGTTGTCATAGAAATAGAATATTTTAAATTATCTACATGTTTAAATAATTCTTTTCTAACTGTTCCTTTACCAACTCCAGAAGGACCTGATAAAACAATTAATAAACCTTTCTGTTTAATATTCATATACCATTACCTCCTAAAATTCATCAATTAATCCGCTTAGTGGATTTAAGCTTGATAATATAACACCAAAAGTTTCTTTTTCACTACCATCTAAATAGCATTCGTAGTGAAGATATAATACATTATTTTTAATTTGAGCTTTAAAAAATTCGCTTTTCAAATTAAAATCATTAACCTTATTTAAAATATCTAATGTAACATCATCATATTTTTTTATGTTTACCATAAATACAACTAAATTACCTGTACCTAATTCAAAATATGGTGTAAGAGTATATTTTTCATTTGGAAAATAAAGATCAAAATAGAACTTATCACCTTGTTTTTTTAAAGATAATTTATTTTCTTTAAAATACTTATTAATTTTGTCTTCTAATGATTTTGAAAACATTCCAAAAAGGCCCATTGTGCCACCCCTATATTACATTAACCTTAAGTAATAAATTTTTACTATCAAAATCCATTTGAATGAATTTTGAATTTTTATATAGTCTTCTTTTATAATTCTTAATATCATCTTCTGATATTTTAAATCTAATTCTTAAAAGAATACCACTTCTACTTACAGTCTCATAATTTGAACCAAGCTTTTCTTTAACCTCACTTAATGGAGTTCCTTTTTCAAATTTAATAGCATGATAAATCTTAGATTTATCCGCTTTATCCTCTAAATAATGGCGATATTTCGCAATAAAACCTATTATGAATAGTATTAAGATTATTGCAATAATAATTATCCACCACATAATAACTCCTTAAATGTATTTTAATTATACAACATTTTATAATAAATTAACATAATTAAAAGAAGCTGTAAAGAAATAAATTTTCATGCGAAGATTTAGAGCTTACAGCTCTTTTCTTTTTACCCAAAGACTTAAATAATAAAAAACACCCATTTTTGGGCATACTTAAAAGGAAAACCGTAGTTTTCAAAATTTTTTTAGTTT
>JAEELJ010000019.1 GCA_016288855.1 Acholeplasmatales bacterium | reverse complement strand
CAGTTGTATTTTCAGCTGCAAATGTTGCAGTTAACGCACTTGTTGAACTAGTATATTTTTTATCGCTATCGCCAGCTTTAACCAAAGATAACAAATATACTTCTACTGATATTTTAGTTTGACCACTTGGAACTTTAAAAGTTACTTTTCTACCACTTGTTGGAACAGCAAATGAATTAAATGTATGACTAGTTCCATTTGTGATAGATAATTCACTTGAAAGCGCACTATCATACCAATTCCACTTGCCATCCATTGCAATTAAAGAATCATCAACATTTTGTGTCTTTCCAGTATAACTAGTTCCATATACCGAAAAAGTATTTGTAGTTAAATTTGCAATCGAAATTTTATAATCATAATTTCCATTATAAACTGATGCGGTAGTAGCTACTGCATTAACCTTAATTCCAGTTACTGCAAATATCGCAAAAGCTAACATTGCAATTAAACTAGAAACCAAAAATTTTAATTTTTTCATTATTTTATAACCCCTTTCCATATTTAATAAATAATATAATAAAAAAATTCCTCCCGAAAACAAAAATGCAATCGTTTTCATCGATTAAATAATACACCAATTTTGGACGTATGTAAAGCGCTTTCTCTAAATTTTATTAAAGCATTTAAATATTTATATATTTAAGGATAGAAAAATAGGCTATTTTTGTACTAAAATGTCATTTTTGTCTAAAACGCTTACATTAGGCCATTTATACTATTTTGGATAAAGAAATAAAAAAAGGATGCTTTCGCACCCATTTTCTTAAAAAGTATCTTTAAAATCTTCGGTTGGTTGGTTGCTCTAACAACCTACCTACCAACCGGATTTTTTAAAGAATCACTCAATGTCCTCTTATCTATTCTTCAGTATCTTCTTCTATTTCTTCTTCAATATATTCTACTTCATCATATTCAGAATCATCTTCTACAATTTCATTTCCATCTTCATCAACATAGATTACTTCTTCTTCAACCATTTCTTCTTCAGGTTGAATCTTTTCTAAAGTCTTCATAGTTGTTTGAGGCTTACTGCTTTCTTCTTTAATAACATCCTCAGCTGACTTTTCTGAAGTTGGTTCTGAAATAGAATTCTTCAATGTTTTAGCATAACGTAAGATCTTATCCTTAGGATGACGCTTATCTTCTTCATCTTTCATGAAATAAGAATTCTTATTTTGGTAATTAGATTTAGTAACATTAATACCAATAATTGGGGCATTAACATTCTTTAACATCTTAATACCTTCATAAACGTCACGCTTTCTAGTTTGATCAATTGCGATATTATATAATACACCATCAACAACAGTTGATGCAACTAAGGCATCATTAAATTCTAATACTGGAGGTGTATCAATTAGAATATAATCATATTCTTCTTTTAATTCATTAATTAATGTTTTTAATTTCTCACTAGATAAGAATAAAGATGGATTTGGAATATCTTCACCAACAGTAATTACATCTACATTTTCGAAAGTATGCTTAATTAGCTTATTCTTATTAATTACATTTTCAAAATAATCAGCTAAACCATCTTCAAATGTAATACCATATATTTCATGTAATTTAGGATTTCTAATATCTAAATCTATTAAGCAAACCTTCTTATCATCCTTACCTATACATGATGCAAGGTTTGCGGCAACACATGTTTTTAATTCCTTAGATACAGTTGATGTAATCATTATTACCTTAGATGGATTATCTACACTAGAATATCTAACATTAGTAAATAATCTATCATAATAATCAAATTCAGAATCATGGAAATCTAATAACCACATTGTTGGATTATCCTGCTTCATACGCTTGTCGTAATGAATTGTACCAACAATTGGTAATCCAAGTGTTTCAATCTCTTCTTTTGTTTTAAATTTAGTTGATGCAAATTCTTTAATAAATACAACAACCATTGCTAAAACTAAACCAGCAAATGCGGATGCTACAATATATAATGTAACATTAGGTGAAACCTGAGTTCCCTTTTTAGCACTATCACTTTTTTCAACATATCCATCATTTAAGAACTTAAGAAGACCTGTTTCACTCTTACCTTCTAACACAACCTGGTCTGCAACCATATTTGCAATATCTTTTGCTCTTGTTGCATTAGTATCAGTACATATTATATGAATAATAAATGTATCATCAGGTACTGATGTTGAAATCTTTGATGCGAATGTTTGATAACTCCAGTTTAGATTAGGATTTGCTTGAACAAATTTTTCATAAACAGGCTCTAATAATGCATCACCCTTAATAATATTTGCAACAGATAAAGTAAATCTAATAGATTCACTTGAATCTGATGAATCACTATCATAATAATGTGCATAATAAGAGCTTGATAATACAAATATTGTAGCTTGACTCTTATATACTGGAGTTACAATTACAAAAGTGTAGATAATTCCTAATAATATTGCAGATGCAAATATAGATAATATTAAAATAATATTTTTCTTAATTACTCTTAAGATATCTTGGATACTTATTCCTTCAGTTTCTTTCTTTTCTTCCATTTTAATACCTTCCTAGTGAAGATTTGGGTTGTAACTATAAGTTTCTTCATCACTTGATAAGGTTTCTATATATCCTGTATCAACTGATAAGCCATCTTTAGTTTTAGTTTCAACCTTATTACGATCCTCTGTTATAGGATTATAATCATCATCTCTATTACATGCTAATAAAGATAGCCCAATTACTGTTAATATAACTATTGCTATAATTATTTTTTTCATATTTCACCTAAAAATTAATAGAGTGAATTAAATTCACTCTATATTATATAAAATTTATTTTTAAATTACCATCTAAAGATGTCCCAAATTCCTCTATCTGATTTAAATGCACTATTTTTATCGCCTTCAGTTGCGGAAATCATTATAATATCTTCTAAAGAAATATCCTCTTCTTCAATAGATGGCTTAATATATTCCTTCTTATTATCCATAAATATACCTCGCTAAACTATTCTATATGATGATGTTTCATCACTTACTCTATCATTTACTGTAATATATGCTGAAACATCACATCCTAAATATTCCTTGTGAACTGAGTTCTTAAGCTTTAGTACATATACAATGTAGAATGTACCTTCTTCTTCAGCAAATGAAACTCTTGTACCATCATAATTACCTTGATAAATTGAACCATCACTATTACGTATAGATTTATAAATCTTAGTTGGTTCAACAACTCTTACCTCATCTTTATCTTTAAAAGTAGATACAGATGTTGTCTTACAGTGTATTGTAAGTTCAGCCTGATAAACATTTGAAACAACATTCTTAACAACCGCAATCCAACGGATGTTAGATCCTGTTGAATCCTCTTGTTGATATAATGTTATATTACATGTGTAGTAAGTAATTGTTATACTAGTAATTCTATATGACCAGTCATACCAGTTATTGTCATCTTGAACAATTAAAGCTAAATATAATTGATCATCATCTGTTGTAGTATTAAAGTATTTATAATTATCACCATATATAGAATATGCTTCTATTGTAGATAAAGAAATTAAATCATCCTTTGTCCATGCAATACTAGAACCATATGTAGTTTGATATATCTTTCTTGTAGTATCAATTCCATTTGGTGTTATAACCTCTAAATAATTTGTTGTAAATTCAGTTCCATTAACAACAGTAACAATTCCTTCTCTATCTGGTTCTTTAATTGGAATTAAAATTGTTGATGTAACAATTTGGATTGAACTTTGATATACATCTAATCTAGTTGAACCCTCAGTACCATAAACTAATATACCATTTAATAATGTAGTATTAGATAAATTTAATGTACCAGTTGAGCTCCAAGAATTATATGCTGTATAAGTATCATAATTTGAACCAACAAGCTTATTAGATGTGTAATCCCATGTTTCTTCTAACGTAGATGAATTATAAGTATAGGTGCCATATGATGTTTGAGTGACATTAGAATTATTATTGTGGTCACCAAAACCAAAGCCAAATACATTAGCATTCATACCAAATATTAAAATTGTAAGTACTACTAAAAATATTAATGCCTTTTTCCCTCTCATAACATTCACCATTCCTTAAAGATTACAACTTTTACTAATGCAAAAAAACTTAAAAGAATTATTACTACCCTTTAAAGCCTTTTTAGCAATAAAAAAAGTTGCCAAAAAAGAATGGCAACTGGCTATCCATTTCTGGACCCTATAGTTTTGCGTCACTATATTACTATAGTTTTGCCTTTATCACAACTTAATTTTAACAAAAATTATCTATAGTGTCAACGGCAAATACAAACGTTTTTTTATTATTTGTCTATTTTATTAAAATAGACTAAAATTATAATTTATTTTAGTTTTGAAATGATTTTTTTAATTTCTTGATTTCTATTTTTAGGACACACTAAAATGTTATCCTTTGTTATTGCAATAACCATATTTGAAACACCAAGTAATGCTAGATTTTGGTAATTACCATCTGATATTACAATGTTGTTATTTGAATCTACTGTAATAACATTTGTGCCTCTTATAACATTATTATCTATATCCTTATCAAATAATTCTTCAAAAGCCAAGAAAGACCCAACATCATTCCATCCAATGTTACATGGAATAACCTTAATGTTTTTTGCGTGCTCCATAACTGCAAAATCAATTGACTTCTTTTCAAATTTATTAAATGTGTCTCTTACATCATTTGCAGTTTTTACACCTTCATTAGATTTAATCATCTTAGATAATTCTTCTTTCACTTCATAGTGATTTAAAGAATACATCTTAAATGCTTCATCTATTACTGATGTCTTAAATATAAACATTCCTGAATTCCAAAAATATCTACCTAATTCTACATATTCCTTTGCAAGTTCTAGATATGGTTTTTCTTTAAAAGCAATAACATCATTTGCTTCATTAAGAATAGATGTTTTTGCTTCAATATATCCATATCCAGTTTCAGGATATGTAGGTTTTATTCCTAATGTTACAATTGAACCTTTATATGCCTCATCTTCTGCCTTAGATAAAACAAATCTAAATTCGTCTTCGTTTTTAATTAATGCATCAGATGCTAATACAGCAATTGTTGCATCTTTAATATATTTTGAAATCATTAAAGAGCCATAAGCAATTGCTGATGCAGTATCTTTAAATCCTGGTTCAATAATTATTCTTGTTTTATCTAGCTCAGGTATTTCCTTTTTTATTGCATCAGACTGTATTTCATTTGTTGCAATAAAAATATGATCATTATCACATATAGGTAATATTCTTTCATATGTTAATCTAATTAATGATTTTTCACTAAATACATGTAATAACTGTTTTGGATTAGATTTAGTTGAAAGTGGCCAAAATCTCTCACCAGACCCACCAGCCATAATTAAGAATGTTAGCATATTAATCCTCCATCATAGAATCAATTAATGATTCAATATCATTTTCAAATTCAAAACCAGTTAATTTATTAAACTTAGTTGATGATGAAACTAATACCTTTGCATCATTAGGTCTTAATAGGTCACTGTTAACCTTAACCATGACTTTACCTGTATTTTTGTCAATTCCAACCTCGCCTAGACCACTACCTTCAAAAATAAGGTCGATTTTCGCCCTTTTGTAAGCTTTTATTACAAAATCCCTAATTGTATAGGCCTTGCCTGTTGAAATGATAAAATTCGTAGGTTCTTTAACTTGTAGAGCTTCCCACATAGCTAAAGCATAATCCTTTGCATGTCCCCATTCTCTTGAAGCATTAAGATTTCCAAGCTCTAAGATGAAATCCTCACCATTAATAATTCTTTTAACAGCATTAATAATTTTTTTAGAAACGAATGTTTCATTTCTAAATTTAGATTCATGGTTATAGCAAATTCCATTTACTGCGAATATGTTATAGCATTCTCTATAAGTATCTATAATATGGTATGCATATTCTTCTGCAACAGCGAAAGGAGATTTAGGCTCAAATCTCGTTTCATCTGTTTGTGGATATTGCTCACCTGAGAATAAATATGGAGAAGACATATTAAATATCTTAGTCCTTATTTCACTATTCTTTATTGCATCAAGTAATCTTAATGTACCAATTGCGTTAACCTCAGTTGTATATTCAGGCATTTCAAATGATAAATCCACATGGCTTTGTTTAGCTAGATGATATATTTCATCTGGATGTACCATTTCAAATACTCTATTTAAAGATGAAGTATCAGTCATATCCGCACAATGGATAAAGAAATTACCTCTTTGTTCTAATTCCTTAACCATAGGTAAATACATTTGGCTTCTTGTTTGGATTAAACCATGTACCTCATAATTCTTAGAAAGTAATAAATCAGATAGATAATATCCATCTTGTGATATTAATCCAGTTATTAATGCAACTTTTCTCATCTTCATTCTCTCCTTTTCCTTCTTCTTAGGTACTATAGCCATTACTGTAGCATTACCCTCAAGTGTTGTCTTTTCATCCTTAGTGATGATAAATGCATCACCCTTTTTAACCTCATATTCATTATTTAAGATTCCCTTACCATCTAATACATAACAAATTAAATAAGTATCAGGTGTATAAGTTAGGTGCTTTGATATATCATATTTAACTAAATCAAAGTGACTTGATTTATATGCAGACTTTTTATTAAATGGATAAATTATTTTAGTTTCATTATCATAATCAACTACATTTAATGAATCCTTTATATGTAATTCTCTTTCTGGCTTTCTATTATAATCATATAACCTATATGTTATATCACTAGATTCTTGAGTTTCTAATATAAATGAGCCCTTTCTTAAGGCATGTACTCTTCCTGGGGTAATAACTGCAAGGTCTCCATTACAAATGTTTTTCTTAATTAAATAATCTTCAATCTTACCTTGCTCTAAAACCATCTTTAATTCTAATGCGTTTTTAACATTAACACCTAAAATTGCATCACTTGCCTTATTCTCATCTAAGAAATACCAGCATTCAAATTTACCAAGCTGGTTTTTAGTTTTTAAGGCATAATCATCATTAGGGTGTACCTGTACTGATAGGTCATCTCCAGCAGATATTAGTTTTAACAATAAAGGGAATTCCTTTTCTTCATTTTCACCAAAAAGCTCTGGATGGTTTAAGTAAACCCATCTTAAGCTTTTACCCTTATATATTCCATTTAGGATAGTTGAGGATTTTTTATTGTAACCTGAAACAATCCAAGCTTCACCAGTACCACTTGGACATTCATAAATTTTATTAAGTTCTTCTCCTGCCCAAGGCTTTTGTTCAAAATAGGGCTTTAAAAAAAGAATCATAATAGCACCTCAAAAGATACTATAATTATATAACATAATTACATAAATTTAAAGAAAATACCTTAACTTAAGTTAAGGCATTCAAAAATAATACTATTTTTTTAGTTTTTCATACTCTTCTTTTGAAATATCTTTTAATATTAGATTATAATGACAATCATTATCCTCTTTAGAAATAAAATATATTTGATTTGGATCAATAAAAGAATATGTTAATTCTCTTCCCATAGTAGTAAGGGTATATACACCACTTTTTAATTCTACTTCTAATACCCCATCTAAAGAAAAATGGTAAATATTACCTTTTATTTCTATAGGATTACCAATAACTGGCTTTTCATTAGTAAAAATAATAAATTTATTTTTCTTCTTGAAGAACATTATTATCAATCTTCTTTCTTTTTATTAATAAAATAATTAAATAAATTATAACTACTAAAGTTGATGCTAAAACAAAGCCTAGTGAATCTATTCCTACATCTGTAATAGAGGCTGTTCTACCTTTAGCATTAGCTTCTAGTAAAAATTCTGATATAAACGCAAAGCCTATACCTAAAAAATAATGTAAGCTTATTTTAACAATATTACTTCTTACTTCTCTTAATGAAATAAATAAGAATATAGAAACTAACCCAAAAGCGGTGAAATATCCAAAGTGCCCAATAAGCTTTCTTATATTAAATTTATAATTATCATCAACTACAACATCCTTATGAGTAATTGTCTTTTCAACATCAGCAACCTTATTAGCAACAGAATCAGAAATTTGTGCTGAAGAATTACCGTCCTTTAAGCATTGGTAGATAAAGAAAACTACCATAAATGCGTATAAAACTATAAGTAATGCTTGAATAATCTTATAAAGCTTCATATAAAACATTTAATCAATTTAGCTTTCTTTACCAAATGATTAATTCTCCCTTCATTAATTCTTACCATTATTTTTAATTATACTCTAATTTATGTAATAATTGGTATATAAAAAGACAAAAGTGCAAAATAATATCAGTTGTAAAATTTAAATTGACATTAATACACAAAGGGTTATAGGGGACTTTGTCCCCTAATAAACGTAGCGTTATTCTTAAACCCTTAAGGGTTCGCTCATTCAAAAATAGAAAAGACATATCATTTAGTCTATAATGTTAATTGTCCAGAAAAACATAGAAAGGAACTAAATGATATGTCCAATTGTAAATCTTGTAATTATGAGAGAGAAAAACACCGCAGCAACGGTGTCTCTCATAATTAGTTTAAACTTTTTATAAAAGTAGCACTTCTATATGCTTCCTTCTATTTGTATTATAACCAATGGTATAATATTTTGCAATATTTTTTTAGTAGCAATTTAGCCCATATATGATTAACTTTTAATAAAATCTTATTGATTAACTTTTGATTAGTTCCCAAAGGGTATGGGGAATGTGTCCCCTAATAAGCGTAGCGTTATTCTTAAACCCTTAAGGGTTCGCCCATTCAAAAATAGAAAAGACATATCATTTAGTCTATAATGTTAATTGACCAAAAAAACATTAGAAAGGAACTAACATTATGACCAGTTATTATTCTACTACTATTGAATCAAAAATATAGGCTTTTTACATAGAAGTATTATAGCTAAAGCTTTACATGATGGTGATTCTAAAACTACTATAGCTAAAGAGCTTGTTTTTTCAAGACAAGCTATTCATAACGAAATCATGCGAGGGACAATTGAACATCTAAAAACTGATTTAACTAAAGAGTATGTTTATGATTCTTATGCTGCTCAATATAAACATGATGATGCTTCTCATTGGAAAGGTAGATTATCAATTATTGATGATTTACTTTATGCCAAAACGTCATAAATAGCTTGTGGGTCTAGTCATTTTAACAAGTATTTGGATACAATAATATATGTGCGATATGAATATCATTTTTGTTGATTTTTAATCTACTTTTTTTATTTATTTCGGATTGAGTTTATAGTATAATAGTTATGGGAAGTATATAGAGCGGTGCTACTCCAAAGCACATGGAAGTAGGTGGTGCCTTATGGTTATAAAAAATCAAAGGTTCTCCATATTTCATGTTATGGAGGATCATCAATCATGTTTTACTTGATTGGAGTAATACTAAATATAGTATTCACTATTATTATGTATTATCAAAAGAAGAAACGAAAGTAATTTCTTTTAAATCTTGTAATTATGAGAGAGAAAAAACACCGCGGCAACGGTGTCTTTCTCTTGTTATAAATACTTTTTTTACAGGAGTAGCACTTCTATATGCTTCCTTCTATTTAGATTATAACCAATGGTATAATATTTTGCAATATTTTTTTAGTAGCAATTTAGTCCAAAATGTTAAAAATATAGATACGTGCCTGATATCAATATAATTTAATTATTCTCATTGAAAACACATTTTAAAAATTACATTAAACTCAAAAAAGCACTGTCACGAATAAAATCAAAACAGTGCTTTTAAAAATTAATAATAAATTTCTATATTTAATTTATTATCTCAAATTACATATTCATCCAAGATTCATCGCTTGGATCAGCTTGGAACTTTAATACCTTTGCCTTATCAGAATCAGAGATATACTTTTCTTCTGCAGCAACTGAAACTAAAGTTTCGAAATTAGATAATGAATGATTTTCGCAATTTGCAGCAGCTAATCTTTCAATACCCTTCTTTAAACCATAAGTGAAGATTGAAACGATACCTAAAACTTCAGCACCTTCTTCTCTTAAAACTTCAACAACCTCTAAAGAAGAACCACCTGTTGAAATTAAATCCTCAATAACAACAACCTTCTTGCCCTTAGGTGAGATACCTTCAATTTGGTTTCCTCTACCATGGTCCTTAGCCTTACCACGAACATAGCCCATAGGTAAGCCTAGGCGTTCAGCAACCATTGCAGCATGTGCAATACCAGCTGTTGATGTACCTTCAATAATTTCTACTTCTGGATAGAAGTGCTTAACTGTTTCAGCTAAACCATCTTCAACAACCTTTCTTACTTCAGGGTAAGATAAAGTCATTCTATTATCACAATAAATTGGAGAATGAATTCCTGATGCCCAAGTGAATGGATCATTTGGCTTAAGGAATACTGCCTTAATCTTTAATAAATTCTTTGCAACTTCTACTGCTAATTTCTTTTCATCCATATTATCTAAACTCCTTTAAACATTGATTATATGCAGCAACTGGATCTGCTGCTTTTGTAATACTTCTTCCTACAACAATATATGTAGAACCATTTTCCTTTGCAAGTGCTGGTGTTGCAACTCTCTTTTGGTCATTTACATCATCACCTAATAATCTAATACCAGGTGTTACTGACATAAATCCAATTTCTTTAATAATTGGAGCTTCAAGTGCTGAGCAAACAACACCATCAAGTCCAGCTTCTTTAGCATTTAATGCATACTTTCTTACAACATCGTTAACATGTAAATCTTCTTTAATACCTAATTCATTATGTAAGATTTCATCATTAATTGATGTAAGAATTGTAACTGCGATAAGCTTTGTATTCTTACCAGCTTCAGTAGAATTTAATCCTTCCTTTGCAGCCTTCATCATTTCAATACCACCTTCAGCATGTACATTAGTGATATCAACACCTAATTCACCAATCTTAGCCATTGCTGCTTTAACTGTATTAGGAATATCATGAAGCTTTAAATCTAAGAAAATCTTGAATCCGTCCTTCTTTAGCTCACGAACTAATTCAGGTCCTTCCTTATAATACATTTCCATACCAATCTTAATATATGGATTTAAACCCTTAAATGGCTTTAAGAATTCCATAAGCTCTTGCTTAGACTTAAAGTCACATGCAATAATTACATCTCTTTCCATTACTCGCACCTTCCTATAATATCTTTTAAGTTTTCAATTTTATATTCAGCCATGACTTTAGGTAAGTCATCAACTATCTTCTTACATGCATATGGGTCAATAAGGTTAGCTGCACCAACCATTACTAATGATGCACCTGCATACATCATTTCTAATACCTCATAAGCATTAGTAACACCACCCATTCCAATTACAGGAATTTTAACAGCATGTGATACCTCATAAACCATTCTTAATGCAACAGGGAAAATACCAGGTCCTGAATATCCACCCTTCTTAACTGCAATAATTGGCTTACCTGATTTTAAATCAATTCTCATACCAACTAATGTATTAATTAATGATATTGCATCTGCACCTGCAGCCTCAACTGCAATAGCCATTAATACAATATCAGTAACATTAGGTGATAATTTAACAATAATAGGTTTCTTTGAAACCTTCTTAACTTCTCTTACAAGGTTAGCTGCAACACTTGGGTCAACACCAAATGCCATACCTCCACCCTTAACATTAGGACAAGAGATATTTAATTCAATTGCGCAAACCTTATCAACGTCATTAAATCTCTTTACAGTTTCAACATATTCACGAACTGAATGTCCACCAACATTTGCAATAACCTTATCGTTATATACCTTAGATAATTTTTCAATTTCTTCTGTTGCAACCTTTTCAACTCCTGGATTTTGTAATCCAATTGAATTAATTAATCCAGCAGGACATTCTGCAATACGTGGTAATGGATTACCATATCTAGGTTCTAATGTTGTACCCTTAAGTGACATAGAGCCTAAGCAGTTAATATCATAATATTCTGCAAATTCATATCCAAATCCAAAGCATCCTGATGCAGGAATGATTGGGTTTTTATAAATATGATCTAAGAACTTAATTGATAGATCCATTAAAACTTCACCTCACTTGCATCAAATACTGGGCCTTCCTTACAAACTCTTTTAGGTCCATTTGTTGTTTCAATAGAGCAACCCATACATGCGCCAAAGCCGCATCCCATTCTTGCTTCTAATGAAACCTCACCGTTTTGGTCATACATGCTTAAGAACTTTAGCATAATTTGTGGTCCACAAGCAAAATAATAATCATAATCAAGCTTTAATTCCTTTAATGCACTAACAACATTACCATGGAATCCTAATGAACCATCATCAGTTGCAACATAAACATCTGCACCCTTCTTTAATTCATCTAGTAATACAATATCATCCTTGCTTCTAGCACCATATACCATTAAAGGTCTAATACCTTTTTCATTATATTCTCTTATTGTTCTAAACATAGGTGCAACACCTATGCCTCCTGCAACAAGTAAAGGCTTTTTAGCCTTAGATAATGTAAATGGCTTACCAAGACCAACTAAAACTTTTAAAGTTTCACCAGCCTTAAATTTAGATAAGTCATTTGTACCATGACCTAAAACCTTATATAAAATTTCAATTGTGTTTTTAGAATATTCCATTACAGAAATTGGTCTTCTTAAGTAATATCCTGGAATTTCAATATTAACGAATTCACCAATATCATCTAAGCTAGATAAGTCACCTTCAAATACCATATGGTAAATATCAGTACCTACCTTTTCGTTAGATTTAATTTTTAAAATTAAATCCTCCATCAAATCACCTCTTCTATATTAATTATTTGGTAATAATTATTTATGATATACTATCTTTCCATTACAAATTGTAAATTTAGGGAATCCATAATATTTTTCTCCAATATATGGACAGTTTTGAGATAGTGATAATATTTCTCTTCCTAAATATGTATGCTCATGTTCTATATCTAATGCTGTTAATGAAGCATTAGAACCAACATACATACCATGCTTAGGTAAGCTAAATACATTAATTGGCTTATATACCATTAAATCTAAGAATCTTTCTAATGATATAACACCTGTTTTAACGAAATTAGTATAAATAATAGGTAATGATGTTTCAATACCAATTATTCCATTAGGACATTCACTATAAGGCTTTGATTTTTCTTCCATTGAATGTGGTGCATGGTCTGTTGCTATAACATCAACTGTGCCATCAACCATTGCCCTAACTGTTTCAAGTCTATCCTCTTCTGTTCTAAGAGGTGGATTCATCTTCCAGTTTGCATCCTTAATCATAGAAGAATTTAAAACTAAATGATGAGGTGCTGCCTCACATGTAATATTCTTATATCCTTCTGCTTTAGCTTTTCTTACTGCATCAAATGATTCCTTTGTAGATAAATGGCAGAAATGATATCTACAGCCAATTCTTTTAGCTATTTCAATTTCTCTTCTTACTGCATCATATTCACCCTCAGGTAGCTGTCTACCTTCCTTTGTTTCTGCATGAGATGCAATAACCATATTATATTTTAATGCAAGCTTACAAGCTTCTTCTAATAAAACTAAATTATTAACGCCATGTCCATCATCACTTGCTGCATAGCAATAATTATGTAGTCTAGTGAAATCAGATAACTCTTCACCTAATTCATCCTTTGATATAGTCATATATGGATAAATATTAATTGTACCATTTTCAACTATAAGCTTTTGTTCAAATTCCCATGATTCCATATCATTTGGACAAGGATTTAGGTTAGGCATTGTCATTACATCAGTAAATCCACCCTTTGCTGCGGCAGAGCTTCCTGATTTAATATTTTCCTTATAAGTGAATCCTGGTTCTCTAAAATGAACATGAACATCAACTCCACCAGGCATTACAAGTAATCCCTTTGCGTCTAATACTTCGGCATCTTTTTCATTTATTTCATCTTCAATCTTATAGATTTTATCATCCTTAATTAAGATATCCTTTTTTACTAATTTATTATCTAAAACTATAAAACCATCTTTAACTAAAATCATAAAACCTCCTATAGATTACCATCTAATGTATCTGAAATAACTGCCATTCTAGCATATACTCCATTAGTCATTTGCTTAAAAATTCTTGACTTAGAACACTCAACTACATCATCTGCAATTTCAAGTCCTCTATTAACTGGAGCTGGATGCATAATAATTGCATTTTCCTTCATTTGCATAACCTTATCCATAGTTAATCCAAATTGACGATGATATTCTTCCTTTGTAATTTCCATAGGAAGAGATAATCTTTCAAACTGTATTCTTAAAAGCATTACAACATCCATAGTCTTAATAGCTTCATCCATAGGAATCCACTTAGCACATCCATCATCAAATTCCTTAGGTCCTGAAATATAAACATCCATACCTAAACGCTTCATGATTTCAACATTTCCATGTGCAACTCTTGAATGTGCAATATCACCAATAATACAACACTTTAATCCTTCGAATTTACCAAATTCCTCATGGATAGTCATTAAATCAAGTAATGACTGAGTAGGATGGTCTTCCTTACCATCACCTGCGTTAAAAATAGGAATATTGATATTTTCTAATTCCTTATAATATTGATCCTTTTGATGTCTAATTACAACACCATCCATACCCAAAGCCTCAAATGTTTTAACAGTATCATAAAGTGATTCACCCTTATTAACACTTGATGTAGATGCATTTAGGTCAATAATATTAATTCCTAGATTCATTAAAGCACATTGGAATGAATAATGTGTTCTTGTTGAATTCTCAAAGAAAAGGGTTGCGACTTTCTTACCTGGATAAGAAATACGGAAACCCTTCTTTAATTTCTCAGCATATTTAATTAATTCTATAATTTTTGAAGTTGATAATGATTTTAAAGTAATTAAACCTCTCATGATAATCTCCTTATAATTTTAGTCAAAAAGTTTGTAAAAGTGCCCTTATTTTGCTAAAAACTTCCTTATAATATATTATCATAATTACTTTTTTTATACAAGTAAAATTCAATTACTTTAATATTTTATATTAAAAGATAAAATTATATTAATTTATATAAAAATAAAACCAGGTCCATAAAAAGCTTGACCTGGTTTATAAAGAGGAAAAATGAAATGAATACTTATTTTAGGACTATCAACTCTAATCCCTTTTGTTACTTTGATTATAAACTAGTGATGTAGACAAATGTAGGACAAATGTCTAAAAATATTAAATATTTCAATTATTTATTATTTTTTATATAATAGTTTATGGTGATAAGATGAAAAGAATAGGAATAATTGTAGAATACAATCCGTTCCACAATGGACATTTAATACATCTTAATAGTATAAAAGAAAGATATAATGATTCTTTAATTATTGCAGTAATGTCTTCTTCTTTTTCAATGAGGGGAGATTTATCAATTCTAAATAAATTTGATAAGACTGATATTGCCCTTAAAATGGGTGTTGATATAGTTATTGAATTACCATTTGTCTTATCTTTAGAAAGAAGCGATATATTTGCTTCAAACTCAGTTAAATTATTAAATTTAATTGGTGTAGATAAAATAATTATTGGTTCTGAGGAGGATAATATTAGCTTATATGAAGAATATTATCCTAAATATGATTTCAATACTAAAATACCATTTATGGCTAATGATAATCTAGGATTCTTCTATTATAAGGCTATTAGAGATAATAATTATAATATTGAATTAGAAACTATAAAAAGAGTTATATCTGATTTTAATGAAATAAAGCCTAAAAGCTCTAATATTACTTCTGCATCAGCAATAAGAAATGACTTATCTTTATTTAATTCATATACTCCACAATATGTATCAAATATGAAGGATAGATTATTAAATGAGGATTTATTATTTAATTATCTAAAATATAAAATATTAGTAACTAATATTAATGATTTAGGTAATATCTTCTTAGTTGATGAAGGATTAGAATATAAGCTTAAGGATATCTATAAATTCAATAACCTAGATGATTTCATTATTCATCTAATGGAAAAAAGATATAAAAAAGCAAGAATTAAAAGAATGCTATTATATGTATTATTTAATATATCAAAGGATAAGATTAATAATATTTATAAGGAAGATATTAATTATATTAGAATATTAGGATTTAATGATTTAGGTAGAGAATATCTAAATAAAATAAAAAAGAGTATTAATATAATTACTAATGTTAAAGAAGGTATTAATGATATATTAGATATTGAATTCATGGTATCTAAGGTATTAGATAGTATATATAATATTAATTTAATAGAGCAAGAACAAAAAGGACCTATCAGAAGATAGGTCTTATTTGTTATTATCTATTAAGAATTCTTTAAATTTTTCTTTTTCTAAAGGCTTTGAATAATAATAGCCTTGAATGTAGTCTACATCTAGATCTTCTATTGCACGGATTTGATTGATATCTTCTAATCCTTCAAATACTATTTTATGTCCTAACTGCTTAATCATATTAACTGTAGATGACATTACATAGGTTGCAATCTTATTTTCAAAGAATTTAGTAACCATTGTTTTATCGAATTTAACGATTTCAACCGGCATTTCTACAATATAATTTAAGTTAGAATGTCCTGTACCAAAATCATCTAATGAGAAAGATACACCATATTCCTTAAGTCTTTCCATGTTTTTAAGAAGTGTATTTTTAACTGCATCTCCAGTTTCAGTTATTTCTAGGTTTATATATTTAGGATTAATTTTATATTTTTCCATTATTCCAATATAAACATCTGCAAGATTATCCTGTCCACATTGAATAGCTGATAGGTTAACTTCAATATAATCTAATCCTAAATCATTTATATCATGCTCTGACATAAAACGACATACTTCTTCAAAAACTAATTGGCCAAGTTCAACAATTCTACCATCTCTTTCCATTTCTTCAATGAAATTAACAGGTGGTATTAAATTCTTATCCTCATCTACTAATCTAACTAAAGCCTCAGCCGCAGTAAATGAACCTTCTCTTCTTGAGAATATTGGTTGATAATATACTTCAAGTCTCTTGTTTGCGAAAGCAATATCACACTTTTCATCAACTAAGAACTTTTCATGTAGTCTAGAAACTACATCAGATGTAACATTAATAAAATCTTCATTAGCATATCTTCTTTGTTCATAAATATAATCAATTGCTGACAATATATCTGTTGTATTATGGAACAAGAATATATTAGATATAAATAATATTCTTACAGGTATTCTTGAATGAATATTATTTTCCTTATAGAATACATCCTTAAAATTAGATATAGCTTCTTCTATGTTTTTATCGTAATTCTTTTTATATCTTATAGCAACGAATTTATTTTTATCTGTTTTAAATATCTTTTTTACCTTAAATCTTATTAAGTATTTATTTAATAATCGAGCAAATGAATCATATCCCATAATAGATGTTGTTACTGTAGTATCATAATCTATAATTATAAATTGAGTTTGAACCTTAGTTTCATAACAATAATCTAGGTATTCACTAAACGCTCTTTTATTTAGTGCGCCTGTAACCTTATCAATATTTAATGCTGGGTTTTCAAGCAGGATATATACTACCATTGCGCCAATTGCTTCACTGAATCCTACTGTTAATAATATGAAATTATTATTAGATAGATAATTTTCAATTGCTTGTACTAAAGCTCCAAAAGCCCAAATTGATAAATAGATAATTACACCAAGTACTCTCTTTTTATACATTTTCTTTCTTTTTGCAACAATAAATCCTACTGTTAATAGCATATTAAAGAAAGTAAATATATATGTTAATGTTACTGGATATCCAGCAGTATAATCATTATAACCTGTCTTATCCTGGTATACCTCAATTGGTAATAACATCATTAATACAAATCCAACTAAATTTACTGTAAGTGCAATTAATCCAGTTATTCTATATTTCTTTTTAGAATCATAGAACACATCCATTAACACATATAACAAGCTAAAGTATGTTACTACAACACATGAATAGCAATATAGTTTGCATACTACTTTTGTTATTATAGTTGGAATATTATATAAATCTGGATTATATAAATAATCAATAAATAATAAAGAAGTTACATCCAATATTAATGAAATAAAGATAGCTATACCAAAATATAAAAACTGTCTATTACTTCTAACTTCTGCCTTTCTATCAATAAAATAGAAAATAAAAATTGTAAGCATAATAAAAAATCCTGCAATTTGTAGCAAAATATTCATAGAGTAACCTCCTCTCATAAAATGTTTAATTATATATTTGGAAAAATCGATCTACCCCGATTATCTAAAATTATAATATAATTTTTAAACGTTTTCAATCATATTTAAGACTTTTATCCCAAAAAATAAAACCACCTAGTTTCCTAGATGGTTTTACATAAATTAGTTGTTAAAATGAGTATTTAAGAATTCTTGAGCATCTTCATCGCCCTTATTAGCTGCCTTTTCTAATAATGATTGAGCATAATCTCTATCAAGCTCTGTACCTCTGCCATTATAATAGCATAATGCTAGATTATATGTAGCATGTGCGAATCCTTTTCCGTCTGCAGTCATGAAATAGTCTGCAGCCTTTTCATAATCTTTTTCTGGATTTTCTTCATCCATATAATACTCACCAAGTGTTTCTAAAGCCATTATATCGCCCTTGTTTGCAGCAGTCTCATAATATTCAATAGCAGTCTTCATATCCTTAGTTTTAACACCTTGGCCGTATTGATAGCATACACCTAGCATATAATTTGCATAAGATGAATCAAGCTTTGCTGCCTTAGTAAACCACTTAACAGCGTCTTGGTATTTTTGTTGAGTACCAAAACCATTATAATAGCAGTTTGCAACCATTTCCATTGCATCAACAGAACCCTTTGTTGCAGCTTTCTCATATAATGACTTTGCCATTACATGGTCTTTATCTACTGAATATCCATCATAATAGCAGTTTGCAACATTGAACATACCTCTTGCATCACCTAAGTCCATAGCCTTTTTATAGCATTCGTATGCCTTATCAACATCACCATCAACACCAAGTGCAGTCATATAGCAGTCACCCATGAAATTTAGGCCACGTACATCTCCTAAATCAGCATTCTTCTTATACCAATCGAAAGCCTCTTCATAATCTGCTTTAACACCAGTACCACCTCTATAGCAAGATGCTACATCAAGCATTGCATCAACATTTCCAGCTTCTGCAGCCTTTAAATACCATTTAAATGCTTCAGTCTTATTAATCTTAATTTCGTTTTTAGTACCTAATCCATAGCCATAGTAATAGTAATCACCAACACGCTTAGCTGCATCAGATGAACCATCAATTGCAGCTCTCATATACCACTTAAATGCATCTGTATATAAAATTTCATTATCATCACCATTTTCAGCTAAACGGCCTAATACATATTCAGCATCACAGTTATTTAATGATGCAGATTTCTTATATAATTCAATAGCTTCCTTTCTTGATACTGTTGTACCAATACCATTGAAATAAGCATCTGCCAAATTCTTCATTGCAGTTGGTTCATTAAAATCAATTGCTCTTCTATAGCACTTAAATGCTTCAGTATAAGACTTATCTACACCTTCACCGTTAAAATACATATTACCTAAGTTAGTAATAGCTTCTGGATAATTTAAGTCAGCAGCTTGATTAAAGAATTTATATGCTTTTTTGAAGTTTTGTTTTACATATTGACCATCATAATTCATTAAACCTAAATGGAAAATACAATCTAATCTTTCCATTAATGAAATATCATCGTCATCCTTTAATTCATCATAAATGTTATATGCTTCTTCATAATTTGAAGCTTCACCCTTACCATAATAATAGCAATTTGCTAAATGGTATAATGCTTCCTTATCGCCAAGCTGTGATGCTTGATAATATAGATTTGCAGCTTCCTCTATATCTTGATTTGTACCAATTGAATAATAATAGCAATCTGCTAGGTGAGTTAATGCATTCTCATTACCATTTGAAACAGCCATCTTATACCATTCAAATGCTTGAGCCTCATCCTTAGTTACACCTAAGCCTTGTTCAAAAATATAACCTAAATATAATTCAGCAACTGGATGATCCTCAGTTTGACGGAATAAATCAATTGCATCTAAATATTCTTCTCTATTATATTTAGCTAAAGCCTTATCTAATATATCTTCATTAATCTTTAATGTCTTAGGCTGTACTACCTGTTGTGAAACTGGTCTAGAGATATTTTGAACAGCTTCTTTTTCATCTACAGTAGCACCCTCTTGTTCAGTTGGAGAATCATCTATAGCCTCTTTGTTTTGTTCTTCTATAGGCTCTGCTTCTTCTTTTACTTCTTCAGTATTATTTTCTTCTTCATTAGCACCATTGATTTCTCTTGCAAGTCGTAATAAGTCATCCTTGCTATTAGTATTAATAGGTGCAACCTCTTGCTCTTCTTTTGCAATAAGTTCCTGCTTTTCATGCTCAATAGCCTTTGGTTCTTCATATGCTATTGCTTCAATCTTTAAAGGCTTATTTTCTTCTTGTGAATCCTTATCTTCTTTTTCTTTTCCATCTTCAATTGCATCTACTAAATTATCAACTGTTAATGCATTTAATAAAATTGGATTCTTTCCTTCTAAATCAATTCTATAATCATCAGCACGAAGTAAGGCATCATCACTTACCTTTTCATCCTGATATATTAAATCAAATAAATTATCAATAGACGAATCTAATAAAACATTGATAACCTTCTTATCTTTATTAAATCTCTTTATTAATGTGTTATTAACATAATAATTATCAAGCACTAAAGACTTTTCTGATGAAACCATTACAATAACATCACTTCTTAGAATTGATACTCTAATCTTTGTAACGCCTTCAGCTAATTGATCCTTTATTTCATATCCTTTAGCCTTAAGACCTTCTTCAAGCTTTAGGACTTCTTCTTTATCACAATCTAAATATGAAAAATAAATAATCTTACTCATCTTTTACTCCTTCGTCTAATATAATTTTTGTTCTTTTAACATCATTCTTTCCTATTATACTATTTTTAAATGTATTTTTTAAGATTTTTCTTATTTTTTTTATTTCAATACTTAAGATGTTATTTTCTTCTTTACTTAAGGATTTTCTTCTTGCTAAAAATCTTTTTATATAATTAATAGGATGATGAACAACATCTACTAAGTTCATTGTTGGAGAATCTTTAAATAGCTTAAATGTAATCTCTACAATTTGCTTTCTTCCTAACGTTGTTGTCTGTTCCATATAACAGTCACTTGCGTTATCTAGCCAACGTGACATATTAGAATTCTTTTCTACAAATCTAAATGTACATTTATCTACATCAACGCCCCAGTTAAATGCATCATGTGTTAAAACAGAAATACTTTTTACCTCTATAAATCTTACACCAGGTATCTTATATAAAAGCATAGATACTACACTAACACGTGATGTAATAGAAAATAATTTAGATGAAACTGATTTAAATTCAGGTGTATGATAAATAGTCTTATCATAAAAACCTGGTCCATCAAAATTATATATTTTCTTTATATGACATTTTGTATTTAAAGTTGAATACATAGAACCATATAAAGCCAAATTACCCCCCTTAGAATGTCCACCAACCATAATAGGCTTATGGAATTTATTGACAACAAAATTTAAATAATCAACTGCGGCTTTTTGTGATGGGGTAAGCTCATAAAGCATATCAAAGTCTTCTCTCCATCCATATATAGTTAAATCTGTACCTCTAAACGCAACATATAAAAAATCATTTAGGTAATATGTTACTGCAAAAAACTGTGTATTTTTATCTGATGATGCAATAACCTCATAGTCAACAACAAATATATCACTATATCTAGTATTATCACTAAATACACGACATAATTTCTTATTACCACGATAAGTCATTGTCTTATCGCATAAAACCTTCCAATTGTCCCATGTTATTAAAGAATTTATTTTTGTATAATTCTTTATAACATTTTCAATGTTTAAATAGCTTATTTGAGACAAAATCAATGAATCGATTTCATTAAAAGGTAATGTCTCAAATGAATCATTTTTATGCACTTTGAAATAAGATAACATATTCTTCATCTAAAACACTCCCCTTTTTAAATGATATATTTCTATTCTACTTTAAAAAAAATATTTTTTAAACCCTATTTAAAATTAAATATTACCTTTTTCCTTTAATAATTCATAACGCATTAATGCACAAATTGCTTTAGAATCCTTAATATCTCCATTTAAGATCATATCCTTAACTTTAGATAGTGGTAACGTTAAAACCTCTAAGGTCTCATCACTATCTAAGTTCATTTGTGTCTTTTTAAAATCAGTTGCTAAAAATAAATATATTTTTTCTGATGTATATCCACAAGATGGATACATTACACCTAAATCATATAATTTATCTGTCTTATTACCTGTTTCTTCTTCAAATTCTCTTAAAGCTGCATCATATGGTTTTTCTCCTACCTCAAGCTTACCTGCAGGTATTTCATACATTACCTCATCATATGGGTATCTATATTGCTTAACTAAAAATACCTCTTCATCCTTAGTAATGCATAATATTGCAGCACCACCATTATGTCTTACTACCTCTCTATATGATTCATTACCATTTGGGCATAATACCTTATCTTTAATAAGTTTTAGTATTTTGCCATCATATATAACCTCACCTGATATTTTTTTCTCTTTTAAATCCATATAAAATCACCTTCATTAGTATTATAAAATATTTATTATTTATTTTAAATAAAAGACGGCTAAAAAACCGTCTTTATTCTACTTTATATTCAGATGTTTCAATATTATCTATATTAAGATTTGGTTCAGGCTCTAATGGATCAGGCTCTACGTCTTCTTTAGAATATTCTATAGACTCTTCCTCTTGATCAAATTTCAATTCTGAAACCTCAGGCTCTGGGTCTGTAAAATACATACCTTGGAAGCCATATTTTTTGATATGAGCTAAATAAACTAATAATACTGTTAAAGACATTAATAGGATAATTATATTTGAAATACCCATAGATAAGCCAGCACATAGTGTTGGATTATCCTTTAATGGAGTTAAGTGAAGTACAAATAATAATATAATTCTTGAACCAATTCTAGATAAATTAAATAATGTTGCAAGCTTTGTTTGACCAAGACCATATAATAATCCTAATACCGCAGCTGCAATACCTAACGCTGGAATAGATAAGGAATCAAATACGAATATTTCTCTTATCATATTTCTAAACACTTCCATATCAGCTGTTTTATTAGTTAATGTAAATAATTCAGTTAAAGGATTAATAAATACAAATCTCATTAAAACCCAGCCTGTAACTGATACAATTGTTGCAAGTAGGAATGTTTTTTTGAATATTTGTAATGTTCTTTTTAAATTTCTATTTCCAACATTTTGTGAAACAATAGATGATTCTCCTTCTTCAAATGAATTAGTAGGAGATGTGATAAGTCCACTTATATTATTAGAAACACCTAATGTACCAACAATAAGTGAACCAATTACAGTATCACTCTTAAAGTCATTCCAATAGAATCCACACATTGCGTTAACAATAACCTTACCTAAATTCATAACGAACTTACCAACGAAAATAGGTAATGCTAATTTAATAATAGGAACTACATATAATCTCTTAGGTCTCATCATCTTAATAGATAGTCTAATTATACTTTTCTTAGAAAAAAGCATATATAGACCAACTACTGTTAATGTAGCCTGTCCAATAATAGTTGCAAGTTCTACATAAATAATATCCTGTAAATGAAGTCCATATATAAATAGACAAGTTAAGCCAATCTTAATACCCATTATTACGAAATTAAAAATAAGAATAGTATGGCTTCTACCTCTTGCTTTTTCTAAGGCAACAAATACATTATTAATTGCAATAAAAGCTAATTCTAGCATTTGTAATTGGAAATAAGGTCTTCCTATTACAATAGAATCTGGTGCAATTTGACAGATTTTTAATATAGGATATGCTAAAGGAATAATAATACCTGCAGTAATAATTGATAAAATAATAGACATCAATAATAAATTAGAGCCTGTTCCTCTAGCATTATGAACATCACCAGCTCCAAAATATCTAGCAACAAGCACACCACCACCAGCAGCAAGACCTGCTCCTAATGCACTAATTGTGTTTTTAATTTGAGCAATTGAGGCAACAGCGTTTTGAGCTGTTGTAGAAATTGAAGCACAAATTAATTGGTCAATTACTGTGTACCATGAATTGAATGCTTGATAAATCATTAATGGTAAGCATATTGCAAGTATAGTTGTCCAAATGTTACCCTTTAATATTTTTTCTCTTCTTATGGCTTCTCTATTGTTCAAGATACCACCTCTTCTCATCACAAGAGATTATATACCTTTATTTTAAAAGGTAAAGGAAAAATTCACTCAATTAAGAAAAAGAACAAGGAGAAAGTATTTTTGGAAAAACTCACTCGTTAACACTCTCTCCTTCAATTTCTTTATGCACTTCTTTTAAATATTTCTTAAAATTAAACATTTTATCTCTTTTATATCTAATAATTAAGCTTATTGCTTCATATATAGTAACAATCGCAAGAATATTAATGATTGAAGCAATTACAATTATAGTTATATAAGGATACTCTAATTCTATTTCAAAGAATAAAAGTATCATTCTATATATAATAATTGTATTCATTAAAGAACAAGAAATACTTATTCTTTTCATACCAAGCTTTAAATAATCCTTATTACGTCTTGCATCAAGTAAGCCTATAAATGCAATAATCATATTAATAATAACATATAAAATAATTACAATACCTACTAATAATGTATAATCCTTATTACCATTAGTACGTATCTTTGTTACTTGGGCAACACTAAATACTATAGATATAATAAACATTATTATACCCATATATAAGTATCCCTTTCTTTTACTTCTTTTAGAAGATTCTAATCTAGATACATATATAACCTTACAAATAAAAACCATAAATAATGATATTGATGTAACTAAGGCAACAACGTCATTTTTAATGATACCTAAATATATTAATTCATAAAAGAATACGAATGCTGTAACTATAGGTGATATAATTGGTATTAGCTTTTTAATAATATTCATTATATCGCCTCCTATAAAGCAAACAAATCACATATAAATTTTATACAAATAACTATAATATGTCAATTTTTTAAATATAAATTTAAATGTTATTTTTATATATTGTCATGTTATAATTAACTTAGTAAAGGGGAGTTTTAATATGGTAAAAAATATAGATGCTAAAACAGCTTTAAAATGGTTAATTGAAGGTAATAATGATTATATAGAAGCAAAGATAAATCACCATGGTGATATATCTAAAGAAAAAAGATTACATCTACACCATCATGGTCAAAACCCATTCGCATTAATAATCACATGTAGTGACTCAAGAGTAATACCAGAAAATATTTTTATGAAGGGTATTGGAGATATATTTGTTATTAGATTAGCAGGTAATGTGGTTGGTGATTTTGCGTTAGGCTCAATTGAATATGGTGTTGAACACTTAGGAATAAGATTAGTTATGGTATTAGGTCATACATCTTGTGGTGCAATTCATGCATCACTTGAGGGTTCTCATGATTCATATATAGGTGAAATTACAAAAGAAATTAAAAAAGCTATTTTTGATACTAATGATCCTATTAAAGCAACAAAGCTTAATATATATAATTCAGTAGAAAAAATAAAAAATTCACCTTTAATAAAAAAGGATTTAGAAAATATAACTATTGTATCAGCACTATACCATACTCATTCTGGTAAGGTTGAAATAATATAAAAAATAGGCTATAGATTTTTTGTTATCTATAGCCTTTTTAATTACTTCTTTAATAATAATTCAGTAATATCCTTATTAAATTGATTTACATCATTTGGTAAGATACCTTCAGCAAGTAATGCTTCAGCATATAATACGTTAACGTATTTCTTACCTAATTCTTTATCTGTATTAAATGCATCCTTAATCTTTTCAAACATTGGATGGTTAGGATTTAATTCAAATACTCTTTCAGCCTTAATATCATGATTTTGCTGTTTTAATACACGTTCCATTTCAAATGTTATTTCACCATCAGTTGAAACGCAGCATGGTGCATCAACTAAACGCTTAGAAAGCTTAACTTCCTTAGCATCAGTTAATACCTTCTTAACCTCTTCTAAGAAATCCTTATTGTCTTCTGCCTTCTTATCAATTTCTTTAGATTCATCTTCACTAATTAGATTTAAGTCATCCTTATTAATTGACTTAAATTCATGATCATTATAATTCTTTAATACCTGAATCATGAATTCATCTACATCATCAGATAATATTAATGCATCATATCCCTTAGATTTAATTAAATCCATTTGTGGAAGCTTATCTGCAGAAGCCTTATCACGTGCAATTGCGTAATAAATATCCTTCTGTCCTTCCTTCATGTTTTTAACATATTCATCAAAAGTAATAAGCTTATCATCATTAAAGCTTCTTAATAAAATTAATTCCTTAAGCTTATCCTTCTTTTCTCCATAATTTTCATATAGACCATATTTTAGGTTAATACCATAATCCTTAAAGAATTCTAAATACTTATCTCTATCATTCTTAAGCATTGATTCAAGTTCTGATAATACCTTCTTTTCAATGTTAGTTGCAATCTTCTTGATTGCTCTATCCTCTTGTAGCATTTCTCTTGAAATATTTAAAGGTAAGTCTTCTGAATCAACTAAGCCTTTTACAAATCTTAGGTAATCAGGAATTAATTCCTTGCACTTTTCTAGAATAAATACACCCTTAGTATATAATGCTAAGCCCTTTTCATTCTTATCATTATAGAAATCATAGAAAGGCTTTTTAGGAATGAATAATAATGCTCTATAAGTAATCATACCTTCTACATTTACCATAATAGAAGATAGTGGATCTTGATAATCCATAAATTTAGATTTATAGAAATTATTTAATTCCTCATCAGTAACATCCTTCTTATCCTTCTTCCAAATAGGCTTCATTGAATTAATTACTTCAAGCTCTTGATGAGTTTTTGGCTTATTATCCTTGTTTTCTTTCTTTTCTTCTTCAGTTAATTCATCATACTTAGTTACCCAAGTCTTAATTGGATATCTAACATAATCACTATATTTCTTAACTAAATCCTTAATTTCATATTCATCTAGGTATAATGAATATTTATCATCTTCAGTATCATCCTTTAAATATAGAGTAATCTTTGAACCATAATCATCATATTCTGCATCTGATACAGTATATGAATCAAGACCATCTGATTCAAATAAATAAGCCTTATCTGACTTAACTGATTTAGTTAATACACTTACTCTCTTTGCAACCATAAATGCTGAATAGAATCCAACACCGAATTGACCAATAATTGAAACATCATCCTTACTCTTATTAGCCTTCTCAAGCTTTTCTAAGAATTCCTTAGAACCACTCTTTGCGATAGTACCTAGGTTTGCTTCAATTTCTTCTTTTGTCATACCAATACCATTATCTGTAATAGTAATAGTTTTATTGGCCTTATCTGCTTCAATTTTAATATCATAATCAGCATTACTTACTTTATCATCTGTTAAAGATAGGTAATGTCTTTTATCAATTGCGTCACTTGCATTAGATATTAACTCACGTAAGAAAATCTCTTTATGTGTATAAATAGAGTTAATCATCATATCAAGTAATTTTTTGGTTTCTGTTTTAAATTCTTTTGTTTCTTTCATTATAAAATGCCTCCAAAAATAATCTACAATACCAATTATAATCATTTGTTTTGGCACAGTCAAGTGTTGACTGCCAAAAAATAAAAAATAGTGTTAATTTTTATTTCTTAATTATATAATATAATTAAATTGAGGTGACGATAATGTTGGAGAGTTTTAAGTTAACAGCCCAAAAGCTAAAAAGATATCTTAAGATACATGTAAACCTACCACATTCTTATAGAACAACAGATAAAAAATATCCTTTAGTTCTATCATTTGATGGTCAGTATTACTTTAACTTTATTAAAGAAAACACTAAAATAGCAGATATCGATAATGTAATAAACAATTATGAAATTATTTTTATTGCAATACAGTCACCTTCTAATGAATTATGGAGAGAAAGTGAATTAAATCCATATTACAATGGTAAAGAAAAACAAATTGATAAGGTTTTATCATATATCTTTTTTGAATATATAATGCATGATTTAATACCTATGTTTAAAGAAAGATATAGAATATCTAATGATTTATATGTAATGGGATATGGTAAAGGCGCTATTGCATCTACATATATGGTAAATAAATATCCTGAGGTAAAGGGGTGTGGTTTATTCTCACCTGATTTCACAAATGTTTCAGATGAAATATTTACTGATTTAGATAATCATTATGATAAAACAAAAGCCATATATCTATATAAAGGTGAAAGAAAGGAATCATATGATGATTCATTTTATAGCCTATATTTAGAATATAGAAAGTATGAATATGAATATGTTATATTAGATTATACTGATGAAAAAAATGATATTAAATGTGTAGAGAATCATATTACTACTTTCTTAAATTTCATTACTGAAAAATAATCTTTTAATTATTAATATTTTATAATATAATATTGATATTAGTATTTATCAGGAGAAAATGTATGGAAAATAATGAAAATAAGTTTAGCGATGAAGATATCGATAAAGCCTTAGAAAAGCAATATGGTATCGATGCAGCGAATAGAGAATACGCAAGTGAGGCATCAACTGAAGACAATCGTACATCTTTTGAAATTGAAAAGGATGAAGAAACTAATTCAAAGGTTGTTGAATCAAAGAATCAAGGTAACCACGTTATTATAAAGAATATAAATGAAGAAGAAAATAAAAAGCCTGAAGAAAAGAAAAAAATACCTGCATATGTAATTATATCTTTTGCACTATCAGTTTTATCTTTTGTAACATGCTTAGTTTTCTTAGTATTCCAAGTAATATTTTATAAAAATGGAATTAGTGAGAATTTAACAACAGTATTTGATGTATTAAGAATCCTTGCATGGGTATTCTTTGCAATATCTTTAGTAACATCAATTGTTATTTCATTTGTTGTATCTAAACAAAAGCTATTAAAATATGCAATAGTATTATCAATTGCTGGTCCTATATTAATTTTAGTATCTGAATATATTTTAAGATCATTTTAAAAAATACCCCCATAAGATTTAACAATTCTGTTTCTTCTTATAGGGGGCTTTTTTATTTCATTAATTCTTCTATTATATTTTTAATATCATCATGTATTACTAAATTAGCTTTAAGGTCATATTGAGTTTCACTCTTATTTAATAATACTAATTTGTTACCATTATAATATCTAACAAAGCCTGCCGCAGGATATACAACCAAGGATGTTCCTACAACTATTAGCATATCACAATCTCCAATTTGTCTTACTGCGTTAACTATATCATCCTCATTTAAGGATTCTTCATATAAAACAACATCAGGCTTAATAATACCACCACATTCACAATAAGGTATTCCTGGACTAAAACGTAGAATATCTTTTATATTAAAATACTTTCTACATTTAGTACAATAGTTTCTAACTATAGACCCATGTAATTCAATTACATTTTTAGAACCAGCCATTTGATGTAGGTCATCAATGTTTTGAGTTACTATAGTAACCTGATGGTCCTTTTGCAAACTAGCAAAATATTCGTGTGCTATATTAGGTTTTGCCTCTGGATATACCATTTTAGAAAAATAAAATTCATAAAATTCCTTTGGATGCTTCAAAAAGAAAGAATGAGATATTATTTCTTCAGGAGTAAATTTAGACTTTAATTTTTCATTATATATTCCACTTGCACTTCTAAAATCAGGTATACCTGAATTAGTAGATAAACCTGCTCCACTAAATACTACTATTCTTTTAGATTCATTAATCATTTTTTTCAATTCTTCTATTTTATTCATGAATATCACCTAATATTATTATAGCACTAGAATTTTGTTGTTTCTTGTTATTTTTATATAATATTGATATAATAAAGATTGAAAATAACATCTTTATAATTTAAGAAGGGGTGTGATTATTATGTCAGATGAAGAAAAAAAGTTAGAAACTACTTCTTTAGAAGATAATAATACAGAAGAAATTATTGATGATTCTAATATCACAAAAGATGAAATTATTGAAGAATCAAACACTAATGAAGATGAAACTACTGATATTACTGAAGATGCAGCTAAAAATGTTTCAATTGCCGAGGATAAAGATTTAGTTATAGAAAATCCTATAGAAGATGATAACACTGATTCTTTAGAAGATAATATTAATAGTGAGGAAAATAGTGTAGAAACTTTAGATAATGATATCACTACTGAAGAAGCTTCTCCTGCCTCAGATGAAGAGGTATCTATAGAAGAAAACGAAGAAAATGAAATCTCTTTAGAAGAAAATGATCAAGAAGAAAAAGATTATGATGAATATGAGCCTCTAGACGAATATGAAAATGATGGCAAATATGAAGAACATGATGAATCAACTACTTCTTATGATTATGATGATGAAGAAGAAAATCATAATGAGGCAAATACTGATTTATTAATTAGAATTCATGATTTAAGCAATCAAATTGATGTTTTGAAAGCTAGACTAGATAGTTTTGAAAAACGTTTCAATGAAAGTGATGATGCAATAATTAATAGTGCAAATGAAGTATATAAGCGCGCTGATTCTGATGCAAAGAAAAAGGAAGGCTCTAGATTAGGTGGTGCTGGTTTATCATTATCAATTATTTTCTTAATTACAGGATTAATTGTTGGTACTGTATTTGCAGGTATTGCAGTATACTGTAAGGCAGCAATAGATAATGGTATGGATCCAAATGATTTATCAATTATTGTTACAGTTGGTAATATTTGCGGATATCTTTCATATGGTGTATTAGGATTCTTAGGATTAGGATTACTATTCTCTATTTTAGGAATAATATTCTCTAAGAAGAAAGGTAAAGCAATTGCTGGTTTAATTATTTCAGCAGTTGGTATTACATATTTAATTATTATTCTATTTATGCCAAATTTATATTTATCATTAGCATCATTATTCAAGAGTAGTTCAAACTAAAGAAATATAAAAAGCAAGGGATTCGATTAATTACGTATCTTTAAAAGCTTCAGTTGGTAGGTTGTTAATTTAAAGAAAAGCTTCAATTCTTCGGTTGGTTGTTAGTTAAACAATTTAGGAGTATAAAAAAATATGTGTTATTTAGCAAAAGGAACAGATTCATTTTGAACCTGTCCTTTTTTACTTTTTCTTAAATTCTTTAGTTGGTTGGTTGCTCTAACAACCTACCTACCAACCAGATTTTTTAAAGAATCT
>JAEELJ010000018.1 GCA_016288855.1 Acholeplasmatales bacterium | reverse complement strand
TTCTCTTTATTAAATACATTTACACCATTCTTAGCTAATAAGAATAATGTAGTACCAAATATAATGAAATTAACAATTATATTGGTTACACCAATACCATTAACACCTAAATTAGCAGAATATGATAATGTTGAAACTAAGAATAAATCTAAGAACACACATAATACTAATTTAACACCAGTTAAAATATAAACTAATTTGTCTTTTCCAAGTGTTACTAAACCTACTAAAGCAAATTGGCTTAATATACCAAATACATTAGCTATTGCTTCTATTCTAATATAAGTAGCTGAGGCATCTATAATTGATGAATCAGTTGCCATAGCTTTTAATAATGGATTAGTACATGTCATTATGAATATAGATAAGATTATATAAATACCTAAAGTAATTAATAAGCCTGTCTTCATTCTATTGGTTAAATCTTTCTTATCAGAAACAACTTTACCAATGAAATAGAATAAAGGTAATATAATTGCTTCATTAATCACTTCATAGATTAAATTAATCCATGATAATTGGCCTGCAATTGAATAAGACCAATCACCAGGAAGATTTCCTAGCCAAAATACTCTTAATGTAGTATAAATAGTAGGAACTAATCCCATTACTAATAAAGAGATAAATAATTTATGATTAATATTTTTAAAAGATGTAATAATTTTATTTAACATATTCTATTTATAACTCCTTTCTACTAATTTTTTATAATAATCTAATGGATTTTTATCTCTCAAATTTACAATATCATTTAATCTTTCTGTTTCTTTATGATCTATAAATTCTAAATATTGCTCATACGAATATAATTTCCAATTTTGTAATAGGGGAATATAAGTTTGGCCTGCAAAATTACTAAATCTATATTTATCGTAGATTGAAGTGTCAATTTGAACTTTTTTGCCATCAGCAAATTCAAATGCTTCATCATCCCATCCATTATTGTTTGAATGGTATTGATATAACATATTAGCGCCTGAATCCAAAATTGTTTTTATAAATGGTAATGATTCAATTTCATCAATCGTTCTATCTCTTTCAACCATCTTTGTTGCTTTTCTAGAATCACCAAAAAATAAATCATATTCGACTTCTTCTTTAATATGGATATTAGCATACAAAATACTATCTTTTTCAATTTGATTAAACGAAGAAAGCATATATTCTAAGGCTTTTAAGTTTCTACTATCGTGAATTAAATTTTCATGATAATCATACGTGAAATTAAAAATTTTTTCTAATTCCCATCTTTGTGCGTTCTTTGATAATGGTTTTATTTCTTTAATAATCTTTGAAACAAACTTCATTTCATTTTGATCTGATGTTCCAATTATAATGTGTCCTGGGCCTTCTTCTTTATACGCATAGTAATTTGAATCAAAACTAAAATATTGCTTTATTAATTTAAATTGTTCCTGCTCATCTACAGATAGTTGATTACTAGACCATTTTGGTAATAGTTCAATAAACCTATCTCTAATAAGTTTTATATGTTCAAATAAGTTTTTAACATCATCAATGTTTTTTGATGTAATTTCTTCATTTATCTCATAATTTGATAAATCATAATTCCTTTTCCAATATTGATCATTTGGCTCAGAATCTAATTTTCCTTTATATAATTCAGAAAACTTAACACCATATAATTTAGCAAGTGAATATAGATTCTCAGTTTTAATATCATATCCATTTTCCCACTTACTTACAGCTGGTTTACTTACTCCAAGATAGTTAGCTATATCTTGTAATGAGTAATTTGATTCTTCTCTTAATTTTCTTAATAATGATCCTGTTAAAAAATTACTCATTGTCAAGCACCTCCATCTTAAAATATTTTTCTTTTATTTCATTTAATGATAGTTTATCTAAATCTAACAAGAGTTCCTTTGTTTTCTTTAAATCTCTTGTTCTTAAATATTCAGAATAATCTAATTTAGATTTCCAATATAGAATCCATTTTCTAATAGATTTCTCATCAGTTCCACCAAGCATTTCTAATGATTCATACGAATATTCTTTCTCTCCAGATTTTAATAAGTCTTCTAATTTCTTTATCTCTTTTAAGCCTTCCTCAATCTGTTTCTCTGTATTTTTGTATTCTTTATAAGGCTTTTCCTTATAATCAAGGAGTTGGATATAATCGGCCATCCAATATTTCTTTTCTCTATTAATATCAATTTTTTCTGACTCTGCAATTCGTTTTCTAGTTTTATCATCTATTTCATCATGTGATAAGAAATAATCAAATGTTTGTTGTAAATCTGAATAAGATGAATCTGCATGAGTTTTAAATTTTAGCAGTCTAGAAATTGAAAAGTAATAAGAATTAATAAATCTATTTTTAACTGTATTCTCTATTTTTACAGTTTCCCATTTATCAGTCTCATGATTTTGGATAGCAATTTCTATTGGCTTAATGCATAGATTATATAATTCTTCTAATCTATCAATAATTCTTTTCTTTTCAATCTTCTTTTGATAACAATTCAAGAACCATTTATTATAACAAGCTCCATGACTAATTAAATATTTCATTTCTTCTTTGATTCTATCATCATGATTGTATTCACCATTTTCGGCTTCATATCTTTTCAAATAGGCTGAGCCCCATCTTTCTGGTAATCTATCACTACCATCTAAATTTTGAAACATAGCAAGAAACATGTCTTTTTGCCAATTATCTAAGAAATCAAATCTATTTTTTACATAAATAACATTTGGATATTTTTTATCATTTAATACTAATCTTTCTATATATTCATTGAAACTAAATCTAAAATTATTATCATCAATTTCTTCATATAGTTTTTGAACTTCCCAATATTTTTCATCATCTGTCATATTACGGACTTCAATTCTCATTTGATTTATTGAATCCATCAATCTTAAAAATGAATTATTAGCGTTTATCTTACAATAATTATTATGATACTCAGTTAATGTATAAAAATGTTCAAACAAGAATCTATATTCTTTTTCTTCATTTGATGATAATGGCCTATTAATTATTATCTTTGATAATTCTCTAAATCTATTATATACCTTTAATATTTGTTCCTGATTCGTTGGAAATATTTTATCTCTATCAACAACAGTATTGAACCAATCATGGTTATAAATAAAATATACCTTACTATAATCGATATCATTGGAATCTTCTCCCTCAAGGATTTCATCTATTGTCTTATTATAAATTTTAGATAGAAAAACCAACTTTTCAGGTGATGGTAATGATTTACCTGACTCCCATTCATTAATACCATTTATTGACACATCTAATCCTGCAGATGCTAATGCATCAGAAAGATCAGCTTGAGTGAATGGCTTACCATCCACTCTCCTTTTCTTTTTCCTTAATTCTTTTAAATAATTACCTATTTTAATTTTATCCATTTTAGTTTATTACACCTCGTATTTCGCGTTTCATTTCTTTTTCAAGAAACTTATTTTTGATTCTTTGGCCATTTCTTTTCTTCTTGTAATTAGTTTTTTCTTTTTCTTCAGGATATATTTCTTCTAGTTTCACACATTTATAGAATTCTTGTTCTTGCTTATTAGAACATTTGAAGTACATATCCTCTGAGTTAGCCTTTGTCCCTGCAAGATATTCATCAAAGCTTATTTCTATTACTTCTCTTATCGCATCTTTTTGATCATGCTTAACTCTTGGCTTATCCCTAACTACTTTTGCGGCCTCTTCTCCAGTAAGTGCTTTAACGTAGAACCATTTCAATATGTAATGATTTCTACCTACATGTCCACATTTAGCTTGAACCTTAAAGTATTTAGTATTCAATTTTTAATACCTCCTTACATAAATAGGATACCATTTTTTTATATCACCTTTAACCAAGCGGAGGTAATTATCTTGGTTAACTCAAAATTCTATGTTAACTTTTACTTTATTTTACCATAAATGAATAAAAAAATATAGCCTATACAAATAGACTATATTCACGATTCTTATACTTATTTAATTAATATTAATATTTAGTTTTTTATTTCATCTTTTTAAATACTCTATCAAAGAGCGACCTCTGTGCATTATTACAGGCTATTTGAGCCAAGTATGCGGCTGATGTTAATTTAATCCATTTTTCAGGTACCCCAGCATACCTCATTAAGTCTTCTAATGCTTCTTGGTTTTCTTTGACTTCTTCTCCATCCAAGACCATAAGTTTTACCTCCTTCTTTAGTTGTTAATCTTTAAGAATTTTGTGTTCCTTATCGATTACAGCTATAGTTTAGGAAAACGATGGTTTACCGTTTAGGAATAGAAAACGAGGATTTCATATTATTTAAAAAATATTTAGTAAAAAATAAAAAAATCCCTAAAAGTATTTCTACTCTTAGGGATGATAGTACTAATTACTTATTTAATTGTTCTAACAAATCTTTACAAGCTTCTAAATCACCTTGTAAATCTTTTTTATCTTGTGATGAAGCACCTGGAATAACATCATTTTCAAGATAATCTATTTCTTGTATTAATAAGCTTTTTAATACTATTACTTGTCTTTCTGTTAAATTTAATGTTTTCATGTTTTATAAGCCTCCTATTGTTAATATTATTTTATCATATAAATAGTATATAAATTTAAAAATCCCAAGAATATTTCTACTCTTGGGGAGGTAAATTAATCTTCAATTATTTTATATGCAACTCTTGAACCTCTAACTCTAACAGCATGGAATCTTCTACCATTTGCTTTCCAAGCAGGGAATTTATCGCCTTTTTCTACATTAGTATCACGATGGCAAATCTCTATATTATCTAACACATCTGAACCACCTTTAGATAATGGTCTAATATGGTCTAGAGTTGGATGATAACTACTATGGGGATTACCACAGGCTGATTTTTTCATTAATCGTCCTGCATAATCTCTTACTTGCTCAACATTACCATAGCATTTATTCCATACCTCCATTGTAGAATACTTTGACATTTTGATTGCCTCCTTTCTAAAGTGATTAAACATATCTTTTAATATAATTCTTATAATCTACATTTAATAACTGAATTGCATCTTCTAATTCATAATTAAATATTGATATGTTACTTGCATGAGAATTATCTGTTGCTATATTTCCTTCTGAATCAATTATTATATAGGAATGCTTCATTTCTTCAGCATTTTCATAAATATATTTGTAATCTATTCTTGAAAGAAATGTCTTCACCTCTTCATCAGTTACTACATTATTTCTATTTCTAATATCAGATTCATCACAACTCATTTGAAGAATTTTATATCTATCAGGCTTTACTTCATATATAAAATCATTAAAATTTTCATTAATGTTAAGTTTAGAAATACACGTATTAATTTTTAATTTAATACCTGATTTTCTTATCTTATTGCACAAATGAATTAATTGTTCCTTAGATAATACATTTGCTTTAAAGCATCTACCAATTTTTATATTGGTATCATAATCAAGTGAATCAACGCTTATTCCTATTGTTGATATTTGATTAATATGTCTTTCAATAAATTCATCATCAAGATAGTATCCATTTGTTATAATAGATACATCAATATTCTTTGATGAAATATACTCTATAAGTTTATCTATATTTCTAGACATTAGTGGTTCTCCACCAGCTAGATTAATTCTCCCTTTAATGTTATTAGCATTAAAATATTTTTGAATTTTATCTACGATAGTTTTTAATTCATCAAATGATAATTCATAGTTTTCCTTTTTTACAAAGCAATGCTTACAATGATAGTTACAAAAATCAGTAAAATGCAAATTAATACAAGAATACATCTTTAATCACCTCAGCTGTAATTATAGATGTTATCGTTTTGAAAAATCGGTACTTTAGGCGAAAATAAAAACACCAGCTATTTTTTATAGCTAGTGTTTTAAATCTCTAATTAATTAGAGTTTTGTGTAAAATTTGTAAATTCAGGAAATTATTAGCTTTTGGTATGTCCCCTGAGCGCCATTTGTAGATTGTTTTTTCATTAACATCTAATATAATTGACATCTCATAGTAGGAATATTTTACAGCTAAGTCTCCTAATAATTTAACAACAATTTTACTAGTTTCTTCTTTTGATATTAAATCAAGCATTGTAACAACCTCCTTGGGTTAACCCCAAACCGGTTAAACTTTTGAAAATTGTTACATTTATATTATAATTTTTTTCTTAAAATAATCAACATTTAACACAAACATCTTTAGATTTGAAAAGTAAATATTTGTGATATTTTTCATCAATTATAGCAAGCTTTTCTTTAGTGTAATCAACTAAATCGTCAATCAAATATTGTGCAAAATCAGAAGGCAACATTTTTATAAAATCAATAACCATTTTAAAAGTATAATTGCCGATATACTTAGAATCATAATCAAATAATAACATTCGATGGTGCATTACTTCATTTCTTAATGATCTCATATTTTCAAGTGATTCTTCATCATATGTAATATCATTTTCATTTTTTAAAAATCTCTTAATTTCACCAAATGTAAGTTTAAATTTCTTATATAAATTTGTAATATCACCATCAGATATTTGCCTATGTTCAACCTTACCATTAATTTCTTTAGCATATTTATACTCATCAAATTCATTAATATCAGACTTAAGATCATAATTTCTAAAGATGTATGTCTTAATAGTTTCTTCCATAAAAGCTAAATATCTAAATAATAGATCTTTAAGTCCCTTATCATACCTAATAATTTGACTAACATTTTTGTATACAGTATCAGGTTGAACATCATCTCCCAATGCTCCTAATACTATGACATATGCTTGTGGCCCTCTTGCTCTTGAATATTTTTCAAAATCTTTTTTATCTTCAGGAGTTAATACTTTTAAAAACTCATTGTAATTCATGGATTAACCTCCTTTATTCTAGATTTTGACAAAAATCATTTAATGTTTCAACTAATAATGTCCTTGATGCTTTTTCACTTTGCTTACATTTTTCATCTAAATATTTCTTTCTGAATTCTCCCCAAAGACCATTATTTTTAATAGTTTTTGTTTGAGAATCAACTTGTTCATAATCACTTGATTGAAATTTCCATTCATGATGATTATTATCTGACTTCCTTAATATTTGTTTTCTTCCATCATCACATTTTTTCATAATAGCAATATCACAACTATAAACAATTTTTGAATTCTCATTATCTTTAACTTTTAGAACAAAAACATTCTCATAATTTTGTGCATAATCAAAAGAATAATCTTCAATTATTTTGTCTAAAGCATTTTTGAACAAATTAAAAGCATCATCAGCATCTAATTCCTTGTTAATTAGGCATTGAACATCTAAATCAAACCCTTTATTCCCATTTACTTCTCTTGTGATTAAATTATATTTAACACTACCTACAAAAGAAAATTGAAAAGTAGTCTCTTTTCTGACTTCATCTTGAAGCTCATATAATATTTCCATTACATCTTTTTTTATAGGTTTCCATTCTTTTTTACTTACATATTCATAGTTCTTCATAGTTAACACCTACTTTTTCTTTAATCATAATCAACTTCATTATTAAATATTCTTACTAATAAATCATATGCAGCATATTTTTTTGCTTGCTTTTTAGATGATGCAGTCCAACTAGATGCATCTTGATTATACATACCATCTAAATATGCATCACAACACCATAAATCTTCATTTGATTCTGCTTCATCATTTTCATATACATTGTAAATAGGTTCAGGAATATAGCCTTTTTGATATAGCTCTTGTAATTGATTAATTGCTCTATCTTCATCAGGCTCACCAACTTCATCCTCAAAACTAATTAACATATCATTTTCATTTAAATATTCATATGCTTGCTTAGCTGCTAAAAATCTAGCACCAGACTTGCTTTTTCCTTCACCATAGAAATAACTATAAACACCTTTTATTTCAAGCTGACACATATATCCTTCATATGTTTCACCAAATGTATATCTTGTCACATCATTTCATTTATTCAAATAATCTCTCCTTTAAAAACTATATGTTAGCTTCAATTAAGTCTTTAATAGTCTTATAAGATTTGCTTAAATTAAAGCTTACTTCAGGATTGATACCAATATAATTGGCTAAATTTCTTTCAAAACATTGCTCACCTTTTGAAGGATAAAGTAATAAAACATTTCTAACTAAATTTTCAGGTCTTCTATTCTTTTGTCTTAAATATCCTAATTGGAAATAATCTTCTAAAGTAATATCGGTTTCTGTTGATCCACCATCATACTCAACTAAATACTTCAAGTTTCTGTACTTCATTTCAGCAACAACAATATTCTTTAAAATATTATCTTCGTAAAATAATAATAAATAATCAGGTTTACAGTTTTTACTATTAATATTTACTACAGAATCTTCTTTAGAATTAATGTACTTATCACAATAATAGTCATATTTAATTACTATTCTTTTATTATTCAATGAATAATTAAATTCTGCACCCGAACTAAAATCGAATATAGTAGTCTTTTCTTGACCGACAAATTCAAAGCCAAGTTCTTTTATAATATTTTGTAAAATTACAAAACCATAAATTTCAAATATTTCATATGATTTCTTATTTGAAAATAGTCCGATACTATTTCTTTTTTGAATTGCAAAAGAATCAGAAGAAATTAATGAATAAAAATCAGCAATAAATTTATAATCATAATTTAAATTAAAATCCGCAGAATATGAAATTTGATTATTAATATCTAAAGTTTTAATTTCATTTATAGCTAATACCTTTCTCAAACTAAAACATACATTATCATATGCTTTACTCCATTTTAAAAGTTTATTCTTCCATTTGATTAAAGAATTAACATCTGCTTGCAGACTTTTAATATGATTTTCAATCATCATCACATTAAAATGTGCATTTTTCTTTTCTAAATTCTCTTTTTCTCTTTCTATCAAATCAAGCAACTCGCTTATTTCTAAATCTTTAGATGAAATAATAGGAATTAAATCTAATTTGCATTTATCAATGATAGAAAGAGTTTTTATCAAATATTTTTTTAGAATAATATTATTTATATTATTTGCGGTTTGTACTTTTTTAACACTATAAACAACATCTCCAGGCTTAGTTAGATTCTTTCTAATTGAAGTTAAATTTTGTTTTTGAGCAAAACTACCTCCAACAATTTTTGTTGAAACATTCATTTTTAAATCATTAATAATT
Organism: Acholeplasmatales bacterium; assembly: GCA_016288855.1. GTDB lineage: Bacteria > Bacillota_I > Bacilli_A > Acholeplasmatales > Anaeroplasmataceae > Anaeroplasma. The sequence continues at coordinate 2,812 of JAEELJ010000018.1, read as the reverse complement.
TTGTCACAAGTCAAAGATAACCTTGAATGATATTTATATAAAAGTTCATAAATATAAAAATCACTATTTTCTGTTGATGATGATATACCATTTATAGGTTGACTCTTGAAGAAATCAATAGTTAATCCATTAATAAATTGATTTATACTTTCAATAATATTATTCATTCCATCATTACTAATTTGTTGATTATAATCAACTCTAAATAAACAATCATATTCCTTTAAAGAATCACTGACAATAATATGATATGTTTCTGGTCTATAACCAATATCTAAATTATTATTTTTAGAAATAACATATTCTTTGCCATCTTGTAAAAACAATAAATTATCATCTGTAGAATTATATTTTTCTTCTGAATCTAAATAGCTTAAACACTCTAATTTTACAGAATAAATCTTACTTTCTAATCTTATAGAAACATCTTCATATTCAGTAAAAGAAAATAAAACTTTATTGTTACTGATTCCATTTAAATCAACTTCAATTATATTATTAGTATTTCTGGAAAGAAAAGTAATAACAATCTTATCTTGCATATCCGTATTTCTTTAACTCCAAAATTTTATTTTTGATTTCGTTACGGCATTCTTTGAAATCACTAACATCTGAGAACTCATTAAATATATTGATTAAAAGTCCTTCAGGATTTCCTTCATCATCAAGAGTACCTAAAATTGCTCCAATGCTATCAAATGAACCATTTATTTTTTTCATAACAGTTTGTTTAAATGCATAATCAAATGCTAAATTATCGTCTAATTCAACAGGCTTGTGCTTTAAATATAAAGAAATATTTTTTACACTTCTAAATGATATTCCTTTTTGGCTATCAATCTTGTTTAATTCATTATGAACTCTATCAAAGAATTCTAATTGTTTCATCTTAAACTTCTCAATGTAGTTGTAGAATGATTCATCTTCTTTTGGCATTAATTGCATAAAATCGCCATCAAATGGATTAACAAGGTTTGAATTTTTACCTAATTGTTGTGCTTGATAGTTAATAAATGTTTCTTTCTTTAGATTTATAATATAAGCTCTATCAAGTAATCTATCTGAAATATTTTTAGTAGTTTCATCTAAATTAATAGTACCAACAAAAATAATATTTCTACCAATACTAATTGATGATGGATATGTCTCACAATTAATGCAACGTTGTGAATCACTATACAAAGCAATTTTACGATCTTTAACATCTTTTTCTAGAATTGACATGAATGGAGCAAACCAAAATTCAATTTGAGCAAGATTCATTTCATCAAACAAAACCATGTGCATTTTATCAGGATTTAATTCTGCATGTCTTAAGAATTCTACTAATCTAGTTTCGCTAGATACATATAATCCATTACTAGGATTTAAGTAACCTAATACATCTGATGGTTCAGTAAACGAAGGTGAAACTGGGACAAATAACAATGTATTATTATCTTCAGTCATATTAAAGTATTCAGCAAATTTTAAAGGTAATTTTGTTTTACCTGTTCCAGACATTCCTGCTAAAATCATAAGTTGTGATGCACATACACATGTATAGAAATTATAAATATCGTTTCTTGAGTAACATAAATTTGCATTCTTAGTATATTCAATAAATTTATTTAATTCTAAAGCAATCTCAGATAAACCATAGTTTGTATCTTGTGCTTCTTTAGATTCTTCTTCTACAACTTGGGCTGTTGTTTCTTCAATTGTTTTTGCTTTAGAATTAATAATTGCATTTTTTCTAACAAAAACAAATGTATTATTATCACAAGTAATCAAATCATTAACTTCTTCTAATTTATTACAATCAACATTTAATTCATACATTGAATTGTTTTCATTAGAATTTTGCCAGTAAACATCATTAGTTTCTAATGCATTTAATGTTGCTTTAAATATCTTACCATCATAATATAAGTAATCTGGAGTTCCCATTATTTCTTTTGAAATCGAAGGCATAGGAAATTGCTCTTTTTTCAAGAAACTCTCATATGCATTTTGGTTTGGAATTACTGGAATCGTAAAAAATGAATCACTATATACAGTTTCTTTTTCTATTACATTTGCAACGGCACCATTTTTAAAAAATACATTTCGTCCTTCATTATAATAGTAATAAGGTTTAATAATTACTAATTTATCTTGTAAATATTCTTCAATAATAGAAATTTGGTCTTCCCAAGTCATATTATCTACATCATCATATTCGTTTTCTAGATAAGGTAAGAATTGATTAAATTTTACATAACATATTGAATCTTTTGAGTTATAATCAAACACATCTTGTGTTGCATCAATAACTTCAACAACGTCTGCTTCTTCACTTATTACATTCAACACTACTTGAACAAATTGATTGCTTTCAAAAGCGTGGTCAATTTTACCAATCAAATATCTACTTCTACTTTGTTCAAATTTGTCTTTAATATCTTGTAATGTCATCGTTATTTTTCCTCCAAAATTTTAGTAATTATATATTGAATAGTTAATTCTTTAGCTAATGTAGCATAATCAGAATCTTCTAATAAAACTAGATTCTTATTAAAAGATTGTAATAAAAATTCTTTTGCAGCAGAATAATTCTCTAAATTTAATTTATTAATATCAGATAAATTATCAACATAATTATCTAAAAAGGTAGGACAACTTTTCCATTCAGTATCTATTCCTAAATATTCATCTATATGCATTTTTGAATTAATAAAATTATCTAAAATATCTAAAGATTCCTTTAATTTATTATTATTTTCAGCCGATATATAATATATTTTGTAATTATCTGGTAAAATAAAGTATTTCTTATTATTATTTTCTATAT
>JAEELJ010000017.1 GCA_016288855.1 Acholeplasmatales bacterium | reverse complement strand
TATAAAATATGAAGCGCGAATTCCCTAGGGAATTATATTCCTTTCTTTTTTTCTTTTATTTATATGGGGACACATTCCCCATACCCTTTGGGAACTAATCAAAAGTTAATCAATAAGATTTTATTAAAAGTTAATCATAATTTATATTTTACTATATAGCGGTGTGCTTGACTAATTTGACTAAATAAAGTATAATAATAAAATGCGATTTAGTGTTTAAGCGTGGAGGTTTTACATATGCAGAAAATAACACTTGAAGAATTAGTTTCTTTCTTAAAGGAACAAGGATTTGTATTCCCTGGTTCTGAAATTTATGGCGGTTTAGCAAACGCTTGGGACTATGGTCCTTTAGGAGTTGAACTTAAAAATAATATTAAGCAGGCTTGGTGGAAAAAGTTCGTTAAGCAGAATAAGTTAAATGTTGGACTTGATGCTGCAATTCTTATGAATAAGGAAGTTTGGGTTGCATCAGGACATATTGGTTCATTCTCAGATCCACTAGTTGACTGTAAGAAGTGCCATTCTCGTTTTAGAGCTGATAAGTTAATTGAAGATTTCACTCATGGTGAAATCACAGGAGACGGTATGTCTAATGAAGAATTAACTCAGTACTTGAAGGATAATAATGTTGTTTGTCCTGTATGTGGAGCCTTAGATTATACAGATATTAGAAAATTCAATTTAATGTTTAAGACTTTCCAAGGTGTAGTAGAGGATGCTAAGAATGAAGTTTATCTACGTCCTGAAACTGCACAAGGTATATTTGTTAACTTTAAAAACATTCAAAGAACAACAAGAAGAAAGCTTCCATTTGGTGTAGGTCAAATTGGTAAGTCATTTAGAAATGAAATCACTCCAGGTAATTTCATTTTCCGTACAAGAGAATTCGAACAAATGGAGCTTGAATTCTTCTGTGTACCAGGAACTGAAATGGATTGGTTCAAGCATTGGAGAAAATATTGTTGGGATTTCTTAGTTTCTATTGGTGTTGATGAATCAAAGCTAAGATATAGAGATCATGAAGCAAAGGAATTATCATTCTATTCTAATGCTACAACAGATATCGAATTCGAATTCCCTTGGGGATTTGGTGAATTATGGGGTATTGCATCTCGTACATCATATGACTTAACTCAGCATCAAGAACATTCAGGAAAGGATTTAACATATTTAGATCCTGAAACTAATACAAGATATATTCCATATGTTGTAGAACCATCAGTTGGTGTTGAAAGAATGCTATTAACAGTTTTATTCAGTGCTTATGATGTTGAAAAGAATACTTCTGAGGATGGTAAGGTATCTGAAAGAACTGTATTACGTTTATCACCAGCTTTAGCACCATATAAGGCTGCTGTATTACCATTAATCAAAAAGAGCCATGGTGAAAAGGCAGAAGAAATTTTTGATGAATTCAATAGACATTTCTCAACAGTATATGATGAGACTGCAAACATTGGTAAGCGTTATAGAAGACAAGATGCAATTGGTACACCATATTGTATCTGTGTAGATGATAATACTATTGCAAACGGAACTGTAACTGTTCGTGACCGTGATACTATGGAGCAACAGACTTTATCAGTTGAAGATGCAATTAAGTTTATTGAATCTAAATTAGAATTCTAATTAAAAGATAATAAGGAAGGTGAATACCTTGGTTTCTTCCCAAGATGATGTAATTGAATCAACGGATATAGTTTCTTTGATATCTAAATATGTTCCTTTGGAAAAACAAGGTAAAGATTTTAAAGGTGTATGTCCTTTCCATAATGAAAAGACTCCATCCTTTATGGTCTCACCTGAGAAAAAAATATTTAAATGCTTTGGATGTGGTGCTTCAGGAAATGCGGTAGGCTTCCTAATGAAGTACCATAATATTCCATACCAAGAAGCTATTAAGGAATTATATCAATTCAATGGATTAGAATATAAAATTAGAACTAATTCTAAAACAGATCATTTAAAAAAGTATTATGAAATAATGTCTAAGGCAGTTGAATTCTATCAAAAGAATTTAGAATTCTCTGAAGATGGAAGACGTGCTAAAGATTATTTAATTAAACGTGGTCTTGATGAAAATCTTATAAAAGAGTTTAAAATTGGTTTAGCTCCTCAAATTGGAGATATTCTATATAGTGTATTAAAGAAATTAGGATTCATGGAGCTTGATATAGCTGATGTTGGACTAATTGATAAAAATGATAATGGATATTATGATATTTTCTCAAATAGAATAATGTTCCCTATATTTGATGAATATGATAATCCAGTAGCATTCTCTGGAAGAATATATAGAGATGAGGATAAAGCAAAAGGTCAACCTAAATATTTAAATTCACGTGAAACAGTGATATTTAAAAAGGGTGAAACAATCTTTAACCTTAATAAAGCTAAAATAGAAATAAATAGAAAAAAACGTATTGTATTACATGAAGGTCAGATGGATGTTTTAGCATCCTATAGAGCTGGTATTAAAGAAGCTGTTTGTACACTAGGTACTGCACTAACAAATGACCAAATTAAAATAATGGCTAAATATACTAATCATGCAATAATTTGTTATGATGGTGACTCTGCCGGTGTTCATGCATCTCTTCGTGCAATTGATATGTTTAAAAATAATGGATTTGTTGTTCATTTATGCCTATTACCAAAAGGTATGGACCCAGATGAATATATAAAGAATTATGGTCAAGATGGTTATCTAGATTATTTTGATAATAATATAATAGATCCATTACAATATAAGTTTGATACAGCATTTATAGGTAGAGACTTAAATGATTTAGAAGGCTTAAATGAAGTTAAAAATATAATATTTTCTAATGTATTAGGAGAATCTAGTGCAATTTTAAGAGAAGATTATATTAAAAAACTAGCTACTAAATTAGGTTCATCTTATGAAGCTGTAATGAAGGATTTTATTGCATTTGAACAGACACATGCAATAAATCAAGGCTATAACATTGTAAAACCAAGCAATGTTAAAAAAGAAGAATTTAGAGAAGATATCATACCACAAAATGTTAAACATAAAATATGGAAGGACATTTGTGAGCCAGATTTAATATTTCTTGGATTACAAGGTAAGGATATCGCTTTAAGAATAGATAAAGAAATTGGGAATTTTATGGATGGCTTTTCTCCAGCAGGACAAAAGCTATGGATGAAATTAGTAAATGAGTATTATGTTACATATGATGAATTCATTGAAGGATATTTTGTTAAGCTATTAAATTCTGAAGATGAGGGAAAATTATATTTAGATATTGGCGCATATAAAAGAAAAAATTGGACTGAAAACATGATGAATGATGAAGAAATAGAAAAGTGCGTTACCAAACTAATGATTGTCTCTATCAAAGGAAAGATGAGCCAAACAAGAGCTATGATGAATTCTGCAATTGATGCTAAACAAAAATTGTTATTAGCGCAAAGAATGCAATCTTACAAAAAGCAAGAACATTCACTTGAAACTAAGTTAAAGAAACGCAACTAGGAGGATTATTGCAATGGAAAAGCAAATTGATTTCAATGAAGTACTTAATCAGTTAATTGAAACTGGTAAGAAAAATGATAATGTCATCTACGAAAAGGACATTGCACAATATTATACAGATGATACTGATGAGTATGATAAGATTGAAGCTGAATTAGAAAAGAATGGTATTGACGTTATGCCATCTCAAGAAGAGGAAGAAGAAATTGATGACGGTCCTACAGCATTAGATGCTGTTGAAGAAGTAGATATTACTTCATACGACGTATTACCATCTTCAATTAAAGTTGATGATCCAGTAAGAATGTATCTTAAGGATATTGGTAAAGTTGCGTTATTATCATTAGATGATGAAACAAGATTTGCAAATCTTGTTGTTGAAGGTCGTGCTGCATTAGAAAAGAAATTAGCTATTGAAGCAGATTCTGAAAAGCAAGCAAATATTTCTGCTGAAGAATTCGAAGCATTAGAAAGCAAGATTGCTGCAGCTGAATTTGCAAAAGAAAAATTAATCAATGCTAACCTACGTTTAGTTGTTTCTATCGCAAAGAAATATATGAATAGAGGCTTACCATTCCTTGATTTAATTCAAGAAGGTAACATGGGTTTAATTAAGGCTGTTGATAAGTTTGATCCAGAAAGAGGATTTAAGTTCTCTACATATGCAACATGGTGGATCAGACAGGCTATTACAAGAGCTGTTGCTGACCAAGCAAGAACAATTCGTATCCCAGTTCATATGGTTGAAACAATTAATAAGCTTGTAAGAGTACAACGTCAATTAGTACAAGAATTATCAAGAGAAGCAACTCCAGAAGAGGTTGCTGAACGTATGGGTATTTCTGTTGAAAAGGTTCAACAAATTCAACGTATTGCATTAGAACCAATTTCACTTGAAAATCCAGTTGGTGAAGAAGAGGATTCTTGCTTAGGAGATTTCATTTCAGATCCACATGCACTAGATCCATATGAATATACTGAAAAGATTAAGCTTCGTAAGGAAATTGATGAGGTTTTAGGAACTTTAACAGATCGTGAACAAAAGGTTATTCGTTTAAGATTTGGTATTCCTAAGGAAGGCGATCCTGATTATGATGGAATTGAAGCAAGACCTCATACTCTTGAAGAAGTTGGTAAGGAATTTAATGTTACACGTGAACGTATCCGTCAGATTGAAGCAAAAGCCATTAGAAAGTTAAAGCATCCTTCTAAGTCAAAAAAATTAAAGGATTTTATTAATAACGACTAAAATGGATAGAATAGATTTAATTGCGAGCCTTGCGAAAGGCTCGAAATGCGTTGTAGACGTAGGATGTGATCATGCATATGCTTCAATTAGAGCTGTAAAATATTATGGCTGTGAGTCTGCAATCGCATGTGATATTAACGAAGGCCCATTAAAATCTGCGCAAGAAAGCATTATAGAAAATCATTTAGAAGATAAAATAAAAACTGTATTATCTGATGGATTGAAAGAAATTATTGATGAATTTGATACAGTTATTGTTGCTGGAATGGGTGGAAGCTTAATAAGAGATATCTTAAGAGAATCATATAATAAAATATATGGTAAAAAAATCATTGTTGAAGCTAATAAGGATTCTGATATCGTAAGAAAATATCTAACTGATAATGGATTTATGATTTCTAAGGAATATGCTATTACTGATAATGGTAAATATTATGAAATAATAGTATTTAAGAATGGTATATGTGATTATTCAGAAAAAGAAATCAAATATGGCCCAATGCTTTTAGCTAATAAGCCTGAAGCTTTTATTAAGCATTATGAGGCTTTAATTAATGTTTTATCAAAAGGATTATCAGAAATTAAAGATCCTATGAAAAAGAAGAATTTAGAAAGAAATATTAGTGAATTAAATGAAATTATTGGTATATCCTTTAATGAAAAGGAATATATTAATGGAACATCTAATTATTATAGAACTTTCTGGATTGATGATGAAACAAGACCAACAATAATTATTTCTGCAGGTGGTGGATACCAATATACATCCCCTAGAGAAGAAGAGCCTGTAATGAAGAAGTATCATGAAAAGGGTTATCATGTAGTTATAGTTAATTATAGAGAGACTAAAGATGAAGCTTATCCATTACCACAAAGCTATCTAGCATATGTTATTGGTCTTATTCAGGATGATTATCACGTTTCTAAACTGATTGGCTTAGGATTTAGTGCTGGTGGTCATTGTATGCTTGAGGTTAATTGTCATAATAAAGATTATAATATTAGAAGATGTGATTTATTAATGCTTGCATATCCTGTTGTTACAAGTGATGAAAGATATTCTCATAAAGGATCTTTTGAGCATATTTTATTTGAAAAATATGGTGATCCTAAATTAATGAATTATTTGTCACTAGAAACTCAAATTGACGATTCAATGCCTGATTTATTCTTATGGGGCACATTTACTGATTCATCAGTTAATGTAATGAATTCTTTATTATTATTAGAAGCATATAAAAAACATAATCTAAATGCTGAATATCATTTATTCCCATTAGGGCCTCATGGTCTTTCTGTTGCAAATATTGAATCAGCACAGGGAAATGAAGAAAAAATTATTCCATATGTAGAAGATTGGGTTTCATATTCTTTAAAGTGGTTAGAATATAAATTAAAATAAGGCTCCGGCCTTATTTTTTTTGAAAAACGCTTAAATAGAAATTGATTATATAAACTTTATTTTGATTGTGATATAATGTTTTTGCATATATAAGGAGGTACCAATATGGAAGGTAAAATACATTCATTTTTTGCAGGTGGTACAGTAGATGGACCTGGAATAAGATATGTTGTTTTCGTAAAGGGATGTCCTATGCGTTGCTTATATTGCCATAATCCAGATACTTGGACACAGGATAATGCTCAAATATTTACACCAAAGGAAGTATTTGATAGAGGTATTAAATATAAAGGCTATTTTGGTGATAATGGTGGTATTACTATTACAGGTGGAGAACCTATGCTACAAATGGAATTTGTTACAGAGGTATTTAAATTATTTAAGGAAGCTGGAATAAATACCGCATTAGATACATCAGGAATAATGTTTGATGAAAACAATCCTAGTATAATGGCAAAGGTTAATGAATTATTAAAATATACTGATTTAGTATTATTAGATATTAAGCATATTGATGATTATGAGCATAAAAAGCTTACTGGCCATTCTAATAAAAATGTTTTAGCATTTGCAAAATATTTATCAGATAATGGTAAGCATATGTGGATTAGACATGTATTAGTTCCTGGAATTACATTAAATGATGAATATTTAAAAAGAACTAAGGAATTTATTGATACATTAAAGACAGTTGATAAAATTGAGGTATTACCATATCATGATATGGCAAAGCCTAAATATGAGCAGTTAGGTGTTAAATATCCTTTAATGGATACACCTATCCCTACAAAAGAAGAAGTAAGACATGCAAAAATATTATTAGGAGTGATTAAGGATGCAGCTAAATAGTAAGAATTATAAAGAATATTTAAAAGGTATATCAGTTGTTGAAGTTTCTGGTGAATCTTGTGCAAACTGTTTAACATTAATGCCTATATTACATAAATTAGTATCAGAAAGAACAGATTGTAACCTACATCATATAGAAGCAGCACCTGATACAATGGAATTAATTGTTAAATATGAGGTTGAATCTGTACCACAGATTTTAATATTATATGATGATAAATTAGAAGAACGTTGTAGAGGATTTCAACCAGAAGAAATACTAGAAATCTGGTTAGATAAAAAGATTAGTGATATAAAGAAAAAATATAATTTATCTTAATTTTTATAGAAAATTCATAAAAGAGGTAGTTTTTGATTTAAAATTAGAAACTACCTCTTTTATTTTGATAAATAATAATTAATTGTACAAAAACACGAAATTTTATTCACTAAAAACAAATAATAATAAAATAATTATGTGATTTTTACAAGAAAAAAACTATAAAATTTATGAAAACGTTATTGTTGAGAATTATTCTCATTAATTAAATAAAATATATTGAATATCAAATTTATTTGATATATAATGTTTTTGGCAATGAGGAAAATGTCTCATTGATATAGAAAGAAAGAGGTATTTTTATGTACAAAGGATGGGAAGGATTCGTTCCTGGAAAGTGGAGTAACGACGAAATCGACGTACGTGACTTCATTCAAAGAAATTATACTCCTTATGAAGGAGATGCTAGCTTCTTAGCTGGTCCAACTGCTGCTACTAAAGAACTTTGGAGAGAAGTTTCAGAGTTAATGAAGGAAGAGCATGCAAAGGGTGGAGTTTTAGATTGTGATATTGATAATCCATCACAAGTTAACTCTCATAAGCCTGGTTATATTAACAAGGATTTAGAAAAGATCGTTGGTTTACAAACTGACAAGCCATTAAAGAGAGCTTTCATGCCAAATGGTGGTATCAGAATGGCTGTTCAAGCTGCTGAACAATATGGTTATACTGTAGATGAAACTATTAAGAATTTCTTCTTAAAGTATCGTAAGACTCATAACGATGGTGTATTCGATGTTTATACTCCAGAAATGAGAGCTTGCCGTACAGCTCACATTTTAACTGGTTTACCTGATACTTATGGTAGAGGTAGAATCGTTGGTGACTACAGAAGAGTTGCATTATACGGTGTTGATTACTTAATCAAGAAAAAGGAAGAAGACAAGGCTTTAATCTGTGGTGAAATGACTCCAGATAGAGTAAGAGATAGAGAAGAAATTGCTGAACAAATCAAGGCTTTAAAGGCTTTCAAGGAAATGACATTATCTTATGGTGTAGATACATCTAAGCCAGCTACTAATGCTCAAGAAGCTGTTCAATTCTTATATTTTGGTTATTTAGGAGCTGTTAAGGACCAAAATGGTGCTGCTATGTCAATTGGTCGTAACAATGCATTCTTAGATATCTATTTCGAAAGAGATTTAAAGAATGGTACATTAACAGAAGAGCAAGCACAAGAAATCATTGACCATTTCGTTATGAAGTTAAGAATGGTTAGATTTGCTCGTATCCAATCTTATAATGAATTATTCTCAGGAGATCCAGTATGGGTTACTGAATCAATCGGTGGTATGGGTACAGACGGAAGAACTTTAGTTACAAAGACTGCATTCCGTTTATTACATACTCTTGAAAACATGGGTCCAGCTCCAGAACCAAACCTAACAGTTTTATGGTCTAAGAGATTACCTAAGGGCTTCAAGGAATATTGTGCATCATTATCAATTGAAACTTCTGCAATTCAATATGAATCAGATGAATTAATGAGACCTTACATGGGCGATGACTACAACATTGCTTGCTGTGTATCTTCAATGAGAGAAGGCAAGGAAATGCAGTTCTTTGGTGCACGTGCTAACTTAGCTAAGTGCTTACTATACGCTATTAACGGTGGTAAGGATGAATTATTGAAGGACAAGGTTACAGGTAAGGCTGTACAAGTTGGTCCTGAATATCAGCCAATCATGGGCGATGGTCCATTAAACTTCGATGAAGTTAAGCATAAGTATGAAATTATGATGGATTGGTTAGCTGACATTTATGTTAATACATTAAATGCAATTCACTACATGCATGATAAGTATTCATATGAAGCATTCGAAATGGCTTTACATGATTCAAATGTTCATAGATATTTCGCAACAGGTATCGCTGGTTTATCAGTAGCAGTTGACTCATTATCAGCTATTAAGTATGCAAAGGTTACTCCTATTCGTGATGCTGAAGGCTTAGTTGTTGATTACAAGACTGAAGGAGATTTCCCTAAGTATGGTAACAATGATGATAGAGTAGATGAAATCGCAGTATGGCTAGTAAAGACTTTCATGAACGATATCAGAAAGCATTATACATATAGAGGATCTGAACCTACTATGTCAATCTTAACTATTACATCTAACGTTGTATATGGTAAGAAGACTGGTAATACACCAGATGGTCGTAGAGTAGGTGTACCTCTAGCTCCAGGTGCAAACCCAATGATGGGTAGAGATTCAAATGGTGCATTAGCATCTCTTGAATCAGTTGCTAAGTTACCATATGAAGATTCTAGAGATGGTATTTCTAATACATTCGCTATGACTCCAGCTTCATTAGGTAAGGACGAAGACTAATTCTAACGTATAAAAGCATAGATTACTATAAGACAAATTAAGGAGGAAACAATTATGTCACAGAGAGTAAATAATTTAGTTCAGTTACTTGATACATATGTATCAGATGGTGGTTACCACCTAAATGTTAATGTATTCAATCGTGATACATTATTAGACGCTCAGGCTCACCCTGAAAAATATCCTCAATTAACAATTCGTGTTTCTGGATACGCAGTTAAGTTCATCAACCTTACTAAGGAACAGCAAGATGATGTTATTTCTCGTACTATCCATGAATCAATGTAATTGAAGAAAGTACAAAAATATCTTTAATATATATAAGGGACTTTAGAAATAAAGTCCCTTTTTGTTATATTTTGATAAGAAAAAGACACTAGACTATCTAGTGTCTTAGCTTAAATTATTTAATGTTTTTAATGAATGCCTTATATCCTAAATAAGCTTCATAAATATCAGCTTTAGAAGTGATTTCTTGAGGAGCATGCATTGATAATACAGGAACACCAGCATCAATTACATTCATATTGTAATTACCCATGATGTAAGCGATAGTTCCGCCTCCACCTGCATCAACTCTACCTAATTCGGCAGTTTGATAATTGATGTTGTTGTCATCCATGATTTTTCTAATCTTTGCAACATATTCAGGCATTGCATCATTACAGCCAGATTTTCCTCTTGCACCTGTGTACTTGTTGAAAGTAATACCATTTCCTAAGTAAGAAGCATTCTTTGCTTCAAATACACCTTTATATAATGGATCATAGCCTGCTGATACATCACTTGAAAGCATGAATGTTTTTTCTAAGCAATCAATAAGCATTAATTCATTATAATTTCCTTCTTGCATTGCAATCATTCTTGCAACAAGGTTGAAATACCATTTAGATTCAGCGCCTGTTGCACCGATTGAACCAACCTCTTCCTTATCAACTAAATAAACAGAAGAAGTTCTTTCTAAATCAGATGAATCAAGTAAAGCCATTAAAGAAGTGTATGAGCAAACCTTATCATCTTGTCCGTAACCTAATACCATTGAACGATCTAATCCTAAATCTCTTGTTTTACCTGCAGGTACTACCTCTAACTCTGCAGAAACAAAATCTTCTTCATCTGTACCGTATTTTTGCTTTAAAATGTTTAAGATATTAGCTTTAACTGTTTTCTTATCGTCTTCCTTAAAAGTAATTCCGCCACCGATAATTAAATCTAAATCTTCACCTTCAACAGCCTTTGCTGCAGTTTTAGTTAATTTGTCTTGAGATAAATGAACTAATAAATCTGAAATACAGAATACTGGATCATTTTCATCTTCGCCAATATTAACAATAACATTTGTACCATCTTTTTTACAAATTACACCATGTAAAGCCATTGGTCTAGTAACCCATTGGTACTTAATAATACCACCATAGTAATGAGTATCTAAATAAGCGATATTATTGTCTTCATATAAAGGATTTTCCTTGATATCAAGTCTTGGTGAGTCAATGTGAGCACCTAAAATATTTAACCCCTCTTTAATTGACTTCTTACCAATGATAAATGCAGCAAAGTTTTTACCCTTGTTAGTTGCATAAACCTTATCACCAGTCTTTAATGTTTTGAATTCCTTTATGTCCTTATAGCCATATTTTTTAGCTAATTCAACAGAAGAAATAACCATTTCTCTTTCTGTTTTAGAAGCTGTAAGATAATTCTTATAGCCTTCTGAGAATTCCATAACTGCATCAAATTCTTTTGCAGTATATTTTTCCCATGCATTTTTGTTATACATAATATAATACCTCCGTAGCTAATATTATAACATTTTATGTTTTATATTAAATATAATAGTAAAAAAAATAATAAATTAATTTTAATTAATTTTATTATATGTTATAATAAGAGAAATATTTGTAATTGTTAGGTTGGTGATTGTCGTGGATGATAATAAAGAAAGATTACAAAAGGTTATGGCTCAGGGCGGAATTGCTTCTAGAAGAAAATGTGAAGAGATTATAACTCAGGGCAGAGTAAAAGTTAATGGAGAAATTGTTACTACATTAGGAACAAAAGTATCTAAAAATGATGAAATAGTTGTTGATGGTAAGCCTTTATTTAAGCAAGAATTAGTTTATTATGTTTTAAATAAGCCTACAGGCTATTTAACAACTGTATCTGATAAATTAGGAAGAAGAACCGTAATGGATCTTTTAGAAAAACAAACAGTTGATGCTGAAAGAATATTCCCAGTTGGTAGATTAGATTATGATACTTCAGGTGTTTTATTATTAACAAATGATGGAACATTATCATATAAGCTTACAAGAAGTGAAAAAGAAGTAGAAAAGGTATATCAAGCAAGACTTGATGGCATTATTACTCAAGAGGCAGTTGAAAGATTATTAAAGGGTGTCATGATTGATAATGTTATGACAAAAAGAAGCCATGTTGAGGTTGTTTCTTTTGATAGAAAGAACAAATCTACTTTAATTAAGCTTGGTATAACTGAGGGAAGAAATAGACAGGTAAGAAAAATGTGCGAGGCTGTTGGATTCCCTGTAAAAAAGCTTAAAAGAATATCATTTGGTGGTGTTACACTAGATGGACTTGGTGTTGGTGAATATAGAAAACTTAAACCACATGAAATAAAAAAATTATACAGTTTATAAGATTAAATTTATTTAAAAAGAAGATAAATTGTGTTAAAATTATAGAGTATGAGGTTTAATATGAATAATTTTGTTGTTGCGATTGATGGACCAGCTGGTTCTGGTAAATCATCTGTTTCAAAAGAAGTAGCTAAAAGACTAGGTTTTACACATATAGACACTGGTGCTATGTATAGAGCAGTAACACTATATGCATTAAGACTTGGTATTGATTTAGATGATGAAAATGCTTATTCATTCATTAATGATTTATCTATTATTTATAAAGAAGGTAAAACATTTTTAAATGGAGAAGATGTTTCAAAGGAAATAAGAAGTCAAGAAGTTACAAATCATGCATCTCAACCAGCAAGAATAAATGCTGTAAGAGATAGAATGGTTTATTTCCAAAGAGAAAGTTTAAAAATCGGCAAGGTTATAATGGATGGGAGAGACATTGGTACTGTTGTTGCACCCAATGCTGATTTAAAGGTTTTCTTAACAGCATCTGCTGAGGTTAGAGCAGAAAGAAGATGTAAAGAAAATGAATTAAAGGGAATTGAATCTAACTATGATGTTATTTTAAAAGAAATAATTGAAAGAGATAGAAAAGATTCAACGAGAAAGATTGCACCATTAAAACAAGCTAATGATGCTATATTAGTTGATACAACTAATTTAAGTATAGAGGAAGTTATTAATAAAATTATAGATTTAATAAATGAGAGGTTAGGGAAATAATTATGAGTAGTTTTATGGATGAAGTTATCAACAATTTGGGTGAAGACTTAAAGGTTGGTGACAAGGTAAGGGGAACAGTAGAAAGAATCTTAAATGATTTTACTATCTTATTAGATGTACATAGCTTTACAGAAGGTACAATGCATTTAGATCATTTCACAAAGGATAAGAATGCAACATCTTTTAAGGACCTTGTTAAGGTTGGAGATGTAATTGAATGTGAAGTTGCAAAAGTATCTTATGAACCAAATGCATTAATCTTATTATCTAGATTAGATGAATTAAAAGAAGAAGCATTTAATGAATTAAAGGTTGCTCAGGAGAATCATACACCTGTTGAAGCAACAGTTAGTAAGGATGCTAATGGTAAGGGATATATTCTTAATTACAAGGGCATTACATGCTTTATGCCTAAGAGTCAATCTCCAAGAGACATTAAGTTAAAATCAAATATCAATGTATTAGTTATTGATATTGATGATGATAGAAAGAGAGCCGTTGTATCTGCAAAAGAAATTGCAATCCAAGAGCAATTAAAGAAGAAGGAAGCAATTCTTGAAGGAATTAACGTAGGAGACACATTAAAGGGTGTTGTTACTAAGGTTGAAAACTATGCTGCATTTGTTAAATGTGGTGAAGTTTCAGGTATGATTAAGGCTAAGGATGTTGCTCATGAATTCGTTGACGTACAAAAGGTATTAAAGGTTGGCGATGAATTAGAAGTTAAGGTTTTATCAAAGGATAATGGTAAGCTTTTATTCTCACGTAAGGCTTTAATTGATTCACCATTTACAGCATTTGCTAAAGAACATCATGTTGGTGATAAGGTTAAAGGTAAGGTTTCTAATAAGTTAGCATTTGGTCTATTATTAGAATTAGCACCTAACCTAAAGGGATTATTACATAGAAGTGAATATTCTTATAATCCAAATGATAATCTTGCTGCAAGAGTAATTATTGGTGATGAATTAGAAGTCGCTATTTTATCTATGGATGAAGATGGTGAAAAGATTAATTTATCTATTAAAGCATTAATGGATAATCCATGGGATAGAGTTGAAGCTAAAGTTGGTGATGTTGTTAAAGCTAAGGTTTTAGGAACTAACAAGGGTGGAGTTGAAGTTGCAACAGATTTAGGTGTTGATGGCTTCATTCCTAAGTCAGAAGCATTATCTTATGATGATAGAAATAAGGATGTTTCATCATTCTTTGCTAAGGATGATGAAGTAGAAGCTAAAATCATTGAAATTGATCCAAAGCAATGGAGAATGGTTTTATCAATAAGAAAGATAAATGAAGATAAAGAAAGAGCTGAATTAGAAAAATACAACGATAATGAAGAAGTATCAACTAATTTAGGCGATAAATTAAAGAAATAATATTTAAAAAAAATAATCAAAATGGTGGTGGTAATATGTTACCTAAAGTTGCGATAGTAGGTAGACCTAATGTTGGTAAGTCAACATTATTTAATCGTATCATAGGTGAAAGATTATCCATTACAGATGATCAGCCAGGTGTTACAAGAGATAGAATATATTCTAAGGCATCATGGTTAACAAAGGAATTCTTTTTGATTGACACAGGGGGCATTGAGCTTAGTGATGCTCCCTTTTTAACAGAAATTAAAGCTCAGGCAGAAATTGCTATGGAAGAAGCTGATGTTATTGTGTTTGTTGTTGATTGTCGTAATGGACTTACGAGTGATGACTCATATATAGCAAAACTTTTATATAAAACAAATAAGCCTGTAATTGTTGCAGTTAATAAGGTTGATGATGAACAATTTAGAGAATCTCAATATGAATTCTATTCTTTAGGATTTGGAGATCCTATAATTATTTCATCAGGTCATGGTGTTGGTATTGGTAATCTTTTAGATAAGATTATTTCATTGCTACCAACTAAAAAAGATGAGGAAGTTGATGATTCAATTAAATTTGCAATCATAGGTCGTCCTAACGTTGGTAAATCTTCACTTACAAATACAATTTTAAATGAAGAGCGTGATATCGTATCTAATATTGAAGGTACAACACGTGACACAATTGATACTAGATTTGTACGTGATGGTAAAAAATATACTGTTATTGATACAGCAGGTTTAAAGAAACGCGGCAAGATTTATGAAAATCTTGATAAGTATGCTGCAATTAGAACTGTTGATGCAATCTTACGTGCGGATGTTGTTGTTTTAATGATTGATGCTGGTGTTGGTATTATTGATCAAGATATGCATGTAGGACAATATATTCATGAATATAATAAGCCATGTATCATTGTTGTTAATAAATGGGATATTGTTCCAGATAAAGATTCTAAGACAATGAAGAAATGGGAAGATGATGTAAGAAGTCATTTTAAGTATTTAGATTTTGCACCAATTGTATTCTTATCTGCATTAGACAATAAGAGAGTACAAACTATGTTCCCTGCAATAGATGAAGCATATATTGCATATCATACAAGAATTAAGACTGCAACATTAAATGATGTAGTATTAGATGCATATTCAATGTTCCCACCATCTATTTTTAATGGTGGTAAGATTAAAATTTATTATGCTTCACAGGTTGGTGTTGAACCTCCTACATTTACATTCTTTGTAAATGATCCTCAATTTTTACATTTCTCATATTATAGATATTTAGAAAATCAGTTACGTAAGAATTTCGACTTCTACGCAACTCCTATAAAATTAGAATTCAGAAAGAGAGACTAGTATTATGAATGTTTCAATTTTAGGTGGTGGTTCTTGGGGAACTACATTAGCCCAAGTACTAACTGATAATGGTAATAAAGTTTTAATTAGAGATATTAATGAAGAATTTATTAATAAAATTAATAATAAGCATCTTCACCCATTCTTTGATTTAACTATACCAGAATCTATTAAGGCAACATCTTCTTTAGAAGAAACTGCTCTTTTTAGTGATATTATTGTTTTATGTGTACCTACAAAGGTAACAAGAATGGTATTACATGATTTAAATAAATTAATTAAAACACCAAAGCTTTTTGTTAATGTATCAAAGGGTATTGAACCTTCTACTTCAAAAAGAGTATCTGAAATAGTTAAAGAAGAAATTTCAAAAGAAAACTTCAAAGGCTATGTTGCATTATCAGGACCATCTCATGCAGAAGAAGTTATTTTACGTAAGGTTACATCTTTAGTTTCTGCATCTGATGACGCTTCTTGTGCAAAGTTTGTTCAAGAATTATTTAATAACGAAAAGTACTTACGTGTTTATACATCAGATGATGTAATCGGTGTTGAAACTGGTGGTGCTATGAAAAATGCAATTGCTATTGTATCAGGAGTGTTATATGGTATGGGATTAGGAGAAAATGCAAGAGCATTCCTAATTACACGTGGTATAAAGGAAATAGTTACAATAGTTAATGTATTAGGCGGAAAAATGGAAACAGCATACGGACTTGCTGGAATTGGTGATTTAATTGTAACTGCATCATCAATGAATTCTAGAAATTTCCAGTGTGGATTAAACATTGGTAAGGGTATGACTATTGATGAAGCTATTCATTCAATTACTCAAAATGTTGAAGGAATTCGTGCCATTGAAGCTGGATATGAAATTGGTAAAAAATATAATGTTGAATTACCAATCATAAATGCAGCATATGAAGTAGTAAATGGAAAAGAAAATGCAAAAGAAGCATTAAAAAATTTATTATCAAGAAGCCTAAAGAGCGAAAAATATTGGTAAAAGTTTAAAATGGTTAAGTGTTTTTATAAAACATTTGGCCATTTTTTTAAATTTTATACAATTTATTTAAATTAAAGGTTTACAACATAAATTTGTTGTGTTATTATAAGAATATCTAAATAAGTTAGAGGTTGCAGTGCAAATGAGTAGCATATGGATGAGACATCATGTGAAGTATGTGAAAGGTAATCACTGCCGAATAGCAATGGAGGTATTCATTGACTATGGGGATATAAGAAATACTTATATCACTCCTTCATAAAGAAGAGGCGCTAATTATTTTAAAAATCCAATTTATAAAAGGGATTATTTTTTAATGATACGACGCCATTGGCGTCTTTTTTTATTTAGATAGTAAGGTAGGTATTAATGTAATGGAAATCGCAGGTGTTGATGTAAAAGATTTAAAAAATGAATATGGTACTCCATTATATATTTATGATGTAAATCATATTAAGAATATAATGAGTCTATATAAGAATAATTTTAAATCAGAAATGTTTGAAACAGAAATTGAATATGCCTCTAAAGCATTTAACTGTAAGGAAATGATTAGAGTAGTAAAGGAAATGGGATTATCTTTAGATGTTGTTTCACTTGGTGAAATGTATACAGCTATTAAAGCTGGATTTGATCCAAAGCATATTTTCTTCCATGGAAATAATAAATCATTAGAAGAAATTAATTACGCATTAGATAATAACATTGGTACAGTTGTTGTAGATAACTTAGACGAATTAAAGGTTTTAGAAGAAGTTTCTAAATCTAAAAACAAGGTAGTTAATATTGTTATTAGAATGAATGTTGGTGTTTCTGCACATACACATAAGTTTATTGTTACTGCACATGTAGATTCAAAGTTTGGTGTATTATATGGTTCTGATGATTATAAAGAAATGAAGAAGATAATTGATAATTCTAAAAATATTAAATTTTTAGGATTCCATTCTCATATAGGTTCACAAATATTTGATTTAAGTGCATTTAATGCATCAATTGATAAATTATTTGAAATGGCAAAGGATTTCAACTATCCTCTAGTAATGAATATTGGTGGAGGTTATGGTGTACATTATACAAATGAAGATTCACCTATTCCATTTGATATAGTTTCTAAGACTTTAATTAAGACTGCAGAGGATGCAGTTAGAAGAACTGGTATAAAGATTAAGAAGCTTGCAATTGAACCAGGTAGATCAATTGTTGGTGAAGCTGGTTATACTTTATATACAATTGGATTTACTAAGAAAACTCCAAATAAGGAATATTATTTCATTGATGGTGGTATGACAGATAACATTCGTCCTGCCCTTTATCAAGCTAAGTATGATGCTGAAATAATTGGTAAAGAAAATGAAGCACATAATCACAAGGTAACTATTGCAGGTAAGTGCTGTGAATCAGGAGATTTAATTATTGAAGATATTAATCTACCTGAAGCAAAATCAGGAGATTTATTAATTACTTATACAACTGGTGCTTACGGTTATTCAATGAGTTCAAATTACAATAAGGCTTTAACTCCAGCAGTAGTATTTGTTGAAGATGGAAAGTCTAGAATTGCAATAAAGAGAATGACGTTAGATGAGCTTATTGAAAGAGAAGTATAATGCATTTAGTTAAAATGCATTCACTAGGCACTGATTATTTATTAACTAAAATAGAGGATGGAATTAATTATTCAAATGCTTCAAAAAAGATTTTAGATAGAATATTTGGTGTTGGTGCAAAGGCGTTAATTTTAGTAAAAGAAAAGCCTTTAGAAATGAAAGTGTATGATTCAAATGGAAAGCTCATCACATTTGATTCAAATGCTTTAATATGCTTTAGTAAGTATGTGTTTGAAAATAAAATTGTTAAATCTCATAAATTTGAAGTTTTAACTGGTAAAGGAATTGTTGAATTAGAAATAACAGGTGAGGTTCCATTTACTTGTAGTATTAATCTAGGTAAGCCTTTATTTAACAATAAGATGTTATATATTACTGATTCTATAAATTCATTCGGAAGAGAGCTTATAATTAATAATACTTATATAACTTCTTATTCATTATTTATCGGTGAACCTCATTTAGTAATATTTACTGATGTCATAAATTCAAAATTACATGATATTGCTAAAGAAATATCATCATATAAAATATTTAATAAAAAAATAAATGTATCATTTGCTTATCTAAAGGAAAAGGGTAAGTATATGGTAAAAACATATGATAAGGAAGATGGATTTGTCCATGCTTCCTTACATGGATGTGCTGCAGTAATGGTTGCTGCAAAGAAATTAGGATTTATAAAGAACAAATGTGAATGTATATTAGATTACGGAAATATTATTATAATAGCTGATAAAAAGGATAATGTTTATGTTTCTGGTGATGCTAATGACATTTTTGAAATTGATTATAAATATGTTAAGGAGGAATAATCATGTTATCAGGTTCTATTGTTGCACTTGTTACACCTTTTAATGAGGATGGAAGTGTAAATTTCGAAAAGTTAGGTGAATTACTTGAATTCCATATTGCAAATCATAGTGGAGGAATTGTAATTTTAGGTACTACAGGTGAGGCTTCTACATTATCATTTGATGAAGAAGCTGAAATAGTTAAATATTCTGTAGCAAAGGTAAATCATAGAGTACCATTAATTGTTGGTTCTGGTTCTAATGAAACAGAAAAAGCAGTTACTATGTCTGAAAAGTATTCTAAATTAGGAGCAGATTATGTTTTAGTAATTACTCCATATTATAATAAGACTAATGAATCAGGTTTAATTAAGCATTTTACAGCAGTTGCTGATGCATCTCATTGCCCAGTAATTATGTATAATGTACCAGGTAGAACAGGTATGTCTATGTCTGTTCATGCTGTTGAGGTATTATCAAAGCATCCTAATATCTATGGTATTAAGGAAGCAAGTGGTAATATGAGCTATACTATGAAGATTGCAAAATTCTTAAATGATGATTTCATTATGCTTTCAGGAAATGATGATATTATCGTTCCAATGATGTCTATTGGTGCAAAGGGTGTTATTTCTGTACTTGCAAACTGTGCTCCAAAGCAAACTGCAAAGATTTGTGACTTATGCTTTAAAAATAAGTACCAGGAAGCTACTTCTTTAGCAAATGATTTATTAGATTTTACTAATGGTTTATTTATGGAAGTTAATCCAATCCCAGTTAAGGAAGCAATGAATTATATGGGATTTAATGTTGGTGGATATAGAGCACCACTTGATGAAATGGCAGAAGACAATAAGAAGAAGCTACATAATATTATTGATAAAGATAAGGAGATTATATTCTAATGAAGGCAGCAGTAGTTGGTTATGGTGCAATGGGTAAGATCATTTCTAATTTATTAGGAGATGAGCTTTCTACAAATGTAGCACCTGAATGTGAATTTAAGGATTTAAAGGATACTGATGGAAATTTTGATGTAATTATTGATTTTTCAAATGTTGCAAATTTAGATATGATTTGTGATTATGTAAAAAAGACTAAAAAGCCTGTTATTTTTGCAACAACTGGTTATACAAAAGAACAGCTAGAAAAAATTGATGAATTATCTAAGGTAGCTCCTGTATTAAGAAGTGCTAATTTCTCTTTGGGGGTAATCTTATTAAATAGATTAGTAAAGGAAATTACTCCAATATTAAAGGATGACTTTGATATTGAAGTTGTAGAAGCACATCACAATAAGAAATTAGATGCTCCATCTGGAACAGCTAAAATGCTTGTTAATTCAATTGTTGAAAACACTGGATTTAAGGTTGTTGAAGGAAGAAGTGGTTATTGCCCAAGAACTCATGAAGAAGTTGGTGTTTCTGCTGTAAGAGGCGGAACAATTGTTGGTGAGCATGAGGTTATGTATTGTGGTGATGATGAAATTATTACATTAAAGCATTCAGCTAGCTCAAAGAAAATATTCGCACTTGGTGCTATTAAAGCAGCTAGATGGTTAGTTGGTAAGCCAAATGGATATTACGACATGGAAGACGTATTATTTGGCTCTAATAAGTAATTAATATAATTTTATACATATAGATGTAAATGTACGTCTACAAAAGACAGTAGTATAAATATTTTGAACAAAAAGCGTTTTTATTTATTGAAATACTACTGTTTTTGTTTTATAATGACATTGTTTATTATTTAAATAATAGGAGTGATTATATAATGAAAAAGTATAATGTAGGTATTTTAGGCGCAACTGGTGCAGTTGGTCGTGAAATGTTAAAAGTATTAAAAGAAAGAAATTTTCCAATTAACGAATTACGTTTATTAGCTTCTGAAAGAAGTGTTGGTAAGAAGATTGAATATGACGGAAAGGAAATTGAAGTTAAGCTTGCATGTCATGAAGCTTTTGAAGGCTTAGATATTGTTTTAGGTGCTGCATCAAATCCTGTTGCAATTGAATTTAAGGATGATATTGTTAAAGCAGGTGCAGTATTTATTGATAACTCAAGTGCATTTAGACTAGATGAGGATGTTCCTCTAGTAGTACCTGAAATTAATGGTGATGATGTATTTAAGAACAAGGGTGTTATTGCAAACCCTAACTGTTCAACAATTGTTACATTAATGGCAGTAAAGGGCATTAATAAATTATCTAATATCAAGGGCATGACTGTATCAACATATCAAGCAACAAGTGGTGCTGGTATTAATGGACCTATTGAATTATATAATCAAATGGGTGACCTTTACCAAGATTATAAGAATAATGGTGAGGTTAAGGTAATTGATGATAAGGCTAATCCTAGCGTATTCCAATATCAAATCGCTGGTAATGTAATTCCTCATATTTCATCTGCATTAGATAATGGCTATACAAAAGAAGAAATGAAGATGCAAAATGAAGGAAGAAAGATTATGCATTTACCTGAATTAAAGGTAAATTGTACTTGCGTTAGAATTCCAGTAGTAAGAAGCCATTCTATTTCAGTTACTGTTTATACAGAAAAGCCTTTAACAGTTGAAGAGGTTAGAGCACAAATTGCAAAGGAACAAGGTTGCAAATTATATGATGATTTAGCTAATAAAGAATATCCTATGCCAATTTTAACTTCTGATCAGGATATTGTTTATGTTGGTAGAATCCGTAAGGATTTAGTATTTGATAATGGTATTTCATTATTCTGTTGTGGAGACCAAGTTAGAAAGGGTGCTGCAACTAACGCAGTACAAATTGCTTTAAAGCTTGTTGGATTAGATTTCTAGGAGGATTTATATGTTAGTTGTTACAAAATTTGGTGGTAGTTCACTTTCTAGTGCTACACAATTTGCAAAAGTAAAAAACATAGTTTTATCTGACCCAAAAAGAAAAATTGTTGTATGTTCAGCATTAGGAAAAAGAGATAAGGAAGATACAAAAATAACTGACTTATTATATATATTACATGCACATTTAAAATATTCTGTACCTTATAAGGATATTTGGGATATGATTTATACAAGATTCCTAGGAGTTAAAGAAGAATTAGGAATTGACTATGAAATCAAAAATGATTTAGATGAATTACAAAAGGAATTAAATAAAAATATTCCTCAAGATTATTTAGTTTCTAGAGGTGAATATTTAACATCTAAGCTTATGGCTGCATATTTAGGATATTCATGGGTAGATGCAAAGGATTTATTAAAATATAACTATGATGGAACATTAGATGAAGAATTAACACAAAAGAATGTTAAGCTTGCAGTATCTAAAAATAATCAAATCGTAGTTCCTGGCTTCTATGGTGCATACCCTAATGGTTCTGTAAGATTATTATCTAGAGGTGGATCAGATGTTACTGGTTCAATTTTAGCTAATTGTATTAACGCATCATTATATGAAAACTGGACAGATGTTTCTGGGATTCTTGCAGCAGACCCTAGACTTGTAAAAGAGCCTCGTGCAATCGATTATATTACATATGCTGAATTAAGAGAATTATCTTATATGGGTGCATCAGTTTTACATGAAGAAACTGTATTCCCAGTTCAGCAATTAAATATTCCAATTAATTTAAAGAATACTAATAGACCTGAAGATATTGGTACATTCATTCAAAATGACTGTCCTGCATCAAAGACTATTGTTACTGGTATTGCTGGTAAGAAGGATTTCTTATCATTTAATATTCAAAAAGACCATATGTCTAATGAAGTTGGTTTCTTAAGAAAAGGCTTATCTATTTTTGAACGCTATGGTGTTTCAATTGAACATACTCCAACAGGTATTGATTCATTCTCTGTAGTTGTTGCTGCATCACAGGTTGAAAAGGTTCAATATGAATTAGTTACTGACTTAAAGAAGGAATTAGGTGCAAATGTTAATGTTGAAGGAGATTTAGCATTAGTTGCAGTTGTTGGTCGTGGTATGGCTAAGAGAAGTGGTGTATGTGCTAAGATTTTTGAAACATTAGGAAAGAAATCAATTAATGTTAAATTACTTGCACAAGGTCCAAGTGAATTAAATATCATCATTGGTATTTCTTCTAAAGATTATGAAGAAACAGTTTCTTCATTATATGATTCATTAATTAGAAATAATTAATATTATTTTAGTAAAGTCCAACATTATTGGACTTTATTTTAATTTTTAAGTTAATTTTTCCAAAAATTAAGTTATAATTGTACTAGAATAATAAAAGTAAAGGAAGCGATAAGATGGATTATCTAATTTTTACATTAAATGCAATTTTACCAATAATTATTCCGGTTATAGTTGGTTTCTTTTTAAAAAAGATTAAACTACTTCCAGAAGAATTTTGGGCTAATTTAAATAAGCTTGTATTTAAGCTACTGATTCCTGTTTTATTATTCAGTAATCTTTATCTTGCGGATTTGTCTACTATAAATTGGGCATTCGTTGGTTTTGGCGCAGGATCAATATTGATTCTATTTACAATAGGATTAGTTGTTGTTATGGCTTTTAAGGATAAAAAACAAAAAGGTGTTATCCTTCAAGCAACATTTAGAAGTAATTATGCAATCATAGGTGTACCACTTGCGGTTTTATTAGGTGGTTCTAAGGCAGAAGCATCTGCAGCTGTTATGGCAGCAGTATCAGTACCTATTTTTAATATTCTTGCTGTAATAGCTTTATCTATTTATGACCATGAAGAAGGTCAAAAAATTAGTGTTAAGGATATTTTAAAGAAGATAGCTACTAATCCATTAATCATTGGAGTAGTAAGTGGTTTAGTTGTATGCTTTATAGGTCTTGGTATTGATAAGCTTACTGGAATTGATGGAACACTAAAATCTATATTTACTGATTATAATGTAAGATATGATGTAATTGATGGTAACGCAGTGGCTATTTCAGATAATTCTTTATATAATTTAGCAGATCTACATTTTATAGGTACTGCAATCAATTATATAGGACGTTGTGCAACACCTATCGCATTATTAGTATTAGGAGCTAGATTTGAATTTAGTGCAGTTAAAAAGCTATGGCGTCAGCTTGTTGTTACAGTATCATTTAGATTAGTAATTACACCAGTAATATTCTTAACAATAGCTTATTTCTTAGGAAGAAACTTAGGATGGGGTACTACTGAATATGCAATATTAGTTGCTTTATTTGCAACACCTATTGCAGTATCAAGTGCACCTATGGCAGCTCAAATGGGACAGGATGAAGAATTAGCTGGTCAAATTGTAGTTTGGACAACATCCCTTTCTGCAATATCTTTATTTTTGATAATATTTACACTTGCCGCAATAGGCATGTTATAAAAAAAATCTGGAAAAATTTTCCAGATTTTTCTTTTATTAATTTTTTTCAAATACCATTTCTTTAAATCCTTCCATCTCTTCATAACTTTCAAATTTAGCTATAAAGAATTCATTTCCTAACGCATCTGATAATGCATTAGGGCATCTATCATGCATAACAATAGAAGAATATAGTGATTTTATGTAATCATAATCATATTTATAATTAAATCTATCTCGTCTACCTATATAAATACAATAATATTTTGGATGAGAGAAATCTACATTAACAAC
The DNA here is from genome assembly GCA_016288855.1 of Acholeplasmatales bacterium. Lineage (GTDB taxonomy): Bacteria > Bacillota_I > Bacilli_A > Acholeplasmatales > Anaeroplasmataceae > Anaeroplasma. The sequence continues at coordinate 12,455 of JAEELJ010000017.1, read as the reverse complement.
TTTGTTATATGCCATGACATCAGCATATATTTGATATGTATCTACAGACTGTGAGAAATTGATTACATCAGGTGTATATCCTCCAGGTGGTCTCATGTTTACCTCTAAGGCTACAATATCTCCAGCTTTACCTAATCCTTTTTTCTCATTAATTAATCTAAAGAATTCTAAATGGAAGTATCTTGATTTAATGTTAAAAGCTTTAATTACTCTTTTTCCAATATCTAATACTTTTTTTGGTACTTCCTTATTTACATAATAAGATATTTCTAAATTATTATTTACTATATCCATTATTGATGGAGGGAATACTTCATTATCACAAAATACAACATTAGATTCATTATCACATATTCCATCAAAAGAAATAATATCACCATAAATATATTCTTCAATTATATAAGGTACATTAAATCCTGAATTATGAAATTCCTTTAAATCATTTTCATTCTCAATTCTATATGTTCTTGCGGCACCTACACCAACATCTGGCTTTACAACTACAGGGAATGATACAACATTTTGAATAAAATCTAAATCTTCTTGATAATTAGTTGAAAACTTATATCTTGCACAAGGAACTTTTGCCTTTTTATAGAATTCCTTCATTTGGCTTTTGGATGTGAATGTTAATACATCATTTGTTTTAGCACCATAAATGTTAAAATCAGTTCTTAGTCTTGCGTCCTGTCTTAACCAAAACTCATTATTGCTTTCTAAGAAATCAATCTTACCATATTTAAATGCGAAATAAGCAACAGCTCTATACATTTCATCATAGTTTTGCATATTAGAAACCTTATAATATTCTGTTAATGAATTAATTACATTACTATCTAAGTCGTTATATGGAGTATCACCTATTCCTAATACATTCATTCCATTTTTCTTAAGTCTATCACAGAAATTATAATATGATTTTGGAAATGCTGGACTTATAAAAATAAAATTCATATTTTCACCCTCTTTAAATAAATTATATCACAAAAGATATAATTGTATTCTTAAATGAATTTATTTTATATGTACTTTATGTTATAATAATTTTATCGATTTTCGTTTAGGAGTGATATGATGTTTAAATTTAAAAGGAAAGATGAAAATGAACAAATTGATAATAATGAATCAACTTCAATAAATGAAGATTTTGATGTGTCAAATGATGATTTTAATCCTGGGGATGATATAGAAGAAGATTATAATAAGACTAAAATAACTAGGGATGATTTATTTTCTGCAACAAAGAAAGAGAAACCTTTAGAAGATAATTATTATAATCAAGAAGAGGATAATAGTTATAATCAAGTAGATGATAATAACTTTGTCTCAGATAATGATAATGATGATATTAATAATGTAGATGAAGATGAAATTATAGAAGATAAAAATGATAATGATGAAGTAGAAGTAAAAGAAGAAAAATCTAAGAGAGAAATAAAAAAAGAGATTAGAAAAGAAAATACAAAATCAAATGTTGATCCTGAATTTAAATTAGGACAATTTATAATTAAGATTTTTGCATCTGTATTATTAACTTCACTTTCTATAGTATTATATGTATTTGCGTTTACTAATAAAACATATGAAGCTACTTTTGTACTTTTATATTCAATTTCAGGTATAACACTTATTGTTTCTTTAGTAACAATGTTTAGTATTATTAATTCTGAATTCCCTAAATCATCAAAAAGATTTATCATGATTGTTGGATTAATTGAATTGTTATATGCAATATTTATGGGTGTATGCGGATTTGTTTATATGTATGATAAGGAAGCATGGTTTTCAGTTAATGTTGTTGAACCATATTATTTATATTATTTATCTGATATATTATATACTGTTGCAATATTATATTTATGGAAGACATGTATTCATAAAGCTAAAGCTTCTCATTATATGTTTTGGTTAAATATTTTCTTTATAACAATTGCATGCTTCTTATGTGCAATAAAGAATACAACTGATAATCAAAAGAATATACATATAACTTTAGGAAGTATTGCATTAGCAACAGCAGCAATTACTGTCATTATATCTATAGTTGAATATCATATCTATGATGTTAAGGTTAATGGCAAGAAACCAAAGAAAGAAAAAAAGACAAATAACAAAGAAAATAATGATAATAAAACTCTTGATGAAACTAATCAAGAACAATAATTATAAAGATACCATTTTAAATGGTATTTTTATTTTGAAAAAATTATTTTAAAATAAAATTATTCTTTACTTTAAGTGCGAATATGATATAATTTAAACGTATGTTTAACAAGGAATATAGAGATAAAGCTAATATGAAATATATTAATATAGGAGGATAGACTATTCCTGAAATATCTCAGTCTATAATTAACTATGAAAATTGAAAATTTAGAACATAGCCAAAAGAAGTTTACATTTGAAGTAACACCAGAAGAATTTGAAGCTGCATTAGATAAGGCTTTTGCAACTGAAGTACAAAAGGTTTCAATTCCTGGTTTCAGAAAGGGACATGCTCCAAGATCAGTATTTGAAAAGAATTATGGTGTTGAATCATTATTCTCAGCTGCTTTAGATGTAATTTTAAATGATAAAGTACAGGAAATTGCTAAGGATCAAGAATTAGCAAAGACTTTCATTGGTCAATTCAGACCAGTTATTGATGAAGCTCCAGTTAGAGGTAAGGCTTTCAATATTGGTTTAGCAATTGATGTACAACCAGAAGTTAAGTTACCTGATTATAAGTCAATTGAAGTTAAGGAAAAGGACTTAGTTGCTTCTGAAAAGGAAGTTGAAGATGCAATTAAGGCAATCGTTAGAAAGGATGCTAAGAAGACTGACAAGAGAGCTGGTAGCAAGATTGCAAAAGGCGATTATGCTACATTTGATTTCGTTGGTACAGTTGATGGCGTTGAATTCGAAGGTGGCAAGGCTGAAAATTATGAATTAGAAATTGGTTCAGGTCAATTCATTCCTGGATTTGAAGATCAAATGATCGGTATGAAGGTTGATGAAGTTAAGGACTTAAATGTAACATTCCCTAAGGAATATCAAGCTGCTGAATTAGCTGGTAAGGATGCAGTATTCAAGGTTACAGTTCATAAGATCCAAAAGGAAACTTTACCTGAATTAACTGAAGAATATGTTAAGTCATTAAATGTTGCTGGTGCAACTGATGAAGCATCATTAAAGGCTGCTAAGAAGAAGGAAATTGAAGATAGAAAGGCTGTATCTGAAAAGGATAGACAGTTCAATGAAATCATTCAACAAATCTTAGATGCTACAAATGTTGATATGCCTCAAACATTAATTGAAGAAAGAGCTAACCAATTCAAGGCTCAATATGAAGGTCAAGCTAAGGCTTACAATATTCCATTTGCAACATTCTTACAGATCATGGGTACTAATGAAGCTGATTTCAATAAGCGTGCAAATGAAGAAGGTGCTAGACAAGCATTATTCAATGTAGTTGCATCTGCAATTATTGAAGCTGAAAAGTTAAATCCAACAAATGATGAATTAACTGCTGCAGCTGAAGAAGATGCAAAGAAGAATCATCGCTCTAAGGAACAAAACTTACAAGCTAATTTCCAAAGATATTGGTCAAATATTGCTTACAGCAAGTTAGTTGAATGCTTATTAGGATATGCAAAGGAAGTTAAGGAACCTAAGACTTTAGCTCCTGCAAAGAAGGCTACAGCTAAGAAGGCTGCAACAAAGACTGCTGATGCTGAAAAGGCTCCTGCAAAGAAGACTACAACAGCAAAGAAGTCAACTACAACTAAGAAGACAACAGCTAAGGCTGCTGATGCTGAAAAGGCTCCTGCAAAGAAGACTACAGCAGCAAAGAAGACTACAACAGCAAAGAAGACAACTACAAAGAAAGCTTCAGAAAAGGCTGAATAGTTTTTAATAAAAAAAATAACTATAATATATGAGCCAGTGTTAAAACTGGCTCTTATTTTCCTTTATATAATATGTGAATTTTATATGTAATTATGTTATTTTTAATTTTTTTGGCACACTACTTGCAATAGTGCCAAAATGTGTTATAATAATAAATGCTTATTAAGACATATTATATTCATAATATCTTAAGAGTAAGAAAGATAAGTATTAAGAAAGAAGGTATACAACATGGAAGAAACAACAATTGAAAACACAAGTAAGATTGTATTGCCTGCCATTGCTGTAAGAGGTTTTGTTCCTCTTCCAGGAAATGATTTTAAAATTGAGGTTGGAAGAGAAAATTCTGTTTCAGCTTTAGATGCTGCCGAAAAGATGTATGGCGGTAACATTCTATTGTTAATTCAAAAGAGTGCTACTCAAAATGAAGTTACTAAGGATGATATAGAACCAATCGGAGTATTAGCTAGAGTAACATTAAAACTAAAATTACCTAATGGTAATTATAGAGTAAAATTTACAATTGCAAATCGTATTAAGGTAGTAGAATATACTCAGGTGGCACCTTATTTTGTATGTAGTTATGAAAAATTACATTCAATTATTAATAATGATGAAACTGAAACAGCTTTAATTAAGCAAGTATCAGAAGGTGTTGCACAAAATGCATCTATGATTATTGGTTCAATGGATTCAATTACAAAATTATTAAGAGAAGGTGCTAATGCTGATTTATTATCAGATTCTATTGCATATCAATTAAAGACTTCAACAGGACAATCTAAATATAAATATTTAGCAGAATTATCAGTATCTCGTAGATTAGAAATGATTTTAGAAGATATTGAGAGAGAAAAGCAGATATTAGATATTGAAGATAAAATCAATAAGGATGTAAAAAAATCAATTGATGATTCACAAAAAGAATATTATCTAAGAGAAAAGATGAAGGCTATTCAATCTGAGCTTGGTGATAAGGCAAGAACTGAAGAAGATGTTGAAAATCTTCGTAAGAGACTTGAAGAAGCAAAGCTACCTAAGGGTATGTATGAAAAAGCTATGGACGAGTTAAAGAAGTATGCAAATACAAGCTCACAAATGGCTGAATCTGGTATCATTAGAAGTTATCTTGAATTAATTTGTGACTTACCTTGGTATAAGCAAACTGAAGATAATCAAGATTTAAATGATGTTATTAAGAAATTAGATTCTAAGCATTATGGTCTAAAGAAGGTAAAGGACCGTATTGTTGAATATCTTGCAGTAAGAATGATGACTGGACATAATCCATCAACTATTCTTTGTCTTGCAGGTCCTCCAGGAGTAGGTAAAACATCTTTAGCTAGATCTATTTCTGATGCATTAGGACGTAAGTTCGTTAAGCAATCTCTAGGTGGTATTAGAGATGAATCAGAAATTCGTGGTCATAGAAGAACTTATATTGGAGCCTTACCAGGACGTATCATTAAAGGTATGAAGGATGCAGGTACTGTTAACCCAGTATTCTTATTAGATGAAATCGATAAGATGACTGCCGATTATAGAGGAGATCCTGCAGCTGCAATGCTTGAAGTATTAGATCCAGAACAAAATAAGTATTTTAGTGATAATTACTTAGAAGAACCATATGATTTATCTCAAGTAATGTTTATTACAACTGCTAATGATATTTCATCAATTCCAGCTCCATTAAGAGATCGTATGGAAATTATTGAATTATCAAGTTATACTGAAATTGAAAAGTTTAATATTGGATTCCAATATTTATTACCAAGAAATATTGAAGAACATGGCTTAAAAGAAAATCAAATTTCTATTACTGAAGATGCAATGAGAAAGATTATTCGTGGATATACTAGAGAAAGTGGTGTTCGTGAATTAAATCGTCAAATTGCTGCATTATGTAGAAAGACAGTAAAGAAGATTTTAATGGAAAAGGTTGAAAAGGTAGAAATTACTGAAGATAATTTAACAGATTATTTAGGTAAAATCTTATTCTTAGATAACCAAAATCGTGAGAAGGATCAAGTTGGTATTGTTACAGGCTTAGCTTGGACTCAATTTGGTGGAGATACATTAGATATTGAAGTAACATCATATCCAGGAAAGGGTGGATTAATTCTAACCGGTAAGCTTGGAGATGTTATGAAGGAATCAGCCCAAGCTGCATTCTCATATGTTCGTTCACATGCAGAAGAATTTGGTATCGATAATAAGGTCTTCCAAGAAAATGATATTCATATTCATGTTCCTGAAGGAGCTGTACCAAAGGATGGTCCATCTGCAGGTGTAACATTAACAACAGCTTTAGTATCAGCATTATCTAATAAGCCAGTTTCATGCCATATTGGTATGACAGGTGAAATTACATTACGTGGTGATGTATTACCAATTGGTGGTTTAAGAGAAAAATCTATTGCCGCAACAAGAAATGGCTTAAAGAAGATTTTTATTCCAAAGGAAAATGAAAGAGATATTGAAGATATTCCAGAAGAAGTAAGAAAGGTTTTAGAAATCCAACCTGTTGATCATATTTCTCAAATATTAGCTTCATTATTTAAATAAGATTTAGAGGATACATCTGTATCCTCTTTTTTTTTCTATAAATTTTATTTATTAAGTTGTTGACATTTATAAATGAAATTTATATAATGAAAAAAGGAAAAATGGAGACGATAATATGGACGTTAAACTAAAAACTTTTCTAACTTTGTTAGAAGAAAAGAATTATACGAAAACTGCAAAAAAATTATTTATAACTCAACCAGCTGTTACACATCATATTAAGCAATTGGAATCTGATTATAAAATAAGCTTATTTGAAGATACAAAAAAATTTACTTTAACTAAAAAAGGTAAGATTTTATATGAATATGCAAAGAAAGCTATGTTAGAAGATGAACAGCTTATAAATTCTTTAAAAAGAGAAGAAGATAAGCAAGGCTATAATCTAGGTTTAACAGACATGGTTGCTTCATGTTTAATGTCTTCTAGAATTTTAGCTTTATTAAACGGTGATAAAAGACCATTCAATATTTATTGTACTGACTATTTAACAATTGAAAACAAAATCTTAAATGGGGAATATGATTTTGGTATTATAGATCATTCATTTGATTCAGAAGTATTTAATTCAATAGCTATTACATCTAGTGAAATTGTTTTAGTTTGCTCTAGTGATGGTAATTACAAGGATAAGGATAGAATTACAAGAGATATGTTAAATTCTGCAACTATTGTTCTATCTGAAACTAATACAGGTCTTAATAAGACTACAACAGATGTATTAAAAGAAAAGAATATCAGATTAAGAAATAATATGGTATTAGAAACTAATAATGCAGACATGCTAGTTAAGATGGTTAAATTCTATGATGGTATTGGCTTTGCATATTTTGACTCTGTTAAAAAATATATTGATGATGGAAGCTTAAAGCAAATATCATTATTAAATTTCTCACCTACACAAACTTTCTATTTAATATATAATAAAGTATCTTATCTAGATGAAGAAATAACACAATTATTTAGTAATATAAAAAAGAAACTTGGTACTGTAAATGATTAAAGTTTATTATTGTGATAATCATATTATTGTATGTTATAAAGAAAAAGGAATATTATCGCAACCAGATGGTTCAAATAAAGAAGATATGCTTTCTATTGTTAAGGAGTATATTAAAGAAAAATATAATAAACCAGGAAATGTTTTTTTAGGACTTGTTCATAGACTAGATATAAATACTAGTGGAGTTATGGTGTTTGCAAGAACTTCAAAAGGGGCAGAACGTTTAAGTGAAGCTGTTAAAAATCATTCACTTAAGAAAAAATATGTTGCTACTGTAGAAGGTATATTAAAAAATAAAGAATACATTTTGCTTAAGGATAATATTTATAAGGATGAAAAAGAGAAAAAAAGCTATATAAGAAAAGATGGTAAAGAAGCTATATTAGAATTTAGAGCATTAAAGAATTATAAAATTAATGGAAAAGATGTTACTGATATAGAAATTAATTTAAAAACAGGAAGATTTCATCAAATTAGATGTCAAATGGCTAATATAGGACATCCTTTATATGGTGATAAGAAGTATGGAAGTAAAAATGAAGTAGATCCATTACAATTTCCACTTGAGGCTTATCAATTATCTTTCCCTCATCCCATTTCAAAAGAAATAATGACTTTTAATTCTATGGAGGTAGATGATGAAGCTTAATGTTGAAATAAAAAGAAACATTGATGCTAAAAATATATGTGGTGTTAACAATTGCAACATTAAAGTCATTGAAGAATTATATAATAAAGTTATTGTAGTTAATGGACCATATATAATTGTTGATGATGAAAATGAAGAAATAATCAATGAATTAAATGATTTATTTAAAACTTTGTTATTTATGTCTGAGCATGACATGAATATAACACCAAGAGACATAGTATATGTAAAAGAAATAGTTTCATCTAATATGATGGAAAAATATATAAAGTTTTTAACTAATAGAAAGCCTATTTGTTATACAAGATATAATAAGCCTATTTATGCTAAAACATTAAAGCAAGATGAATATATTAAATCAATATATAATCATGATTTAGTTTTTTCTATTGGATCAGCTGGTACAGGTAAAACTTATTTAGCAGTATGCTATGGTGTTAGCTTATTAAAAAGTGGTAAGTTTGAAAAAATAATATTAACAAGACCAGCTGTTGAGGCAGGAGAATCATTAGGATTTTTGCCTGGTGACTTAAAAGAAAAAGTAGATCCATACCTAAGACCATTATATGATGCATTATATGATATGCTTGGAGTAGAACAAGTACAACAGCTAATTGATAAGCAAGTAATTGAAATTGCTCCATTAGCATATATGAGAGGTAGAACATTAGAAAATGCATTTATAATTTTGGACGAAGCGCAAAATGCGACAGTTGATCAATTAAAGATGTTCCTTACAAGATTAGGTTTTAATTCAAAAATGGTTGTTACTGGTGATGTTTCACAAATAGATTTACCTAATAACAAGAAATCTGGTCTTAAAATTTCTGCAAATTTATTGAAAAATTTGGACGAAGTAGAAACTATCGTATTTGAAAAATGTGATGTTGTAAGACATCCACTTGTTGCAAAGATTATTGACAAATTCGAAAAATTATCAGAATAGTCCAAGAAAGTTCGAGAAAATCGAACTTTTTTGTTTTTTTGAATTTTGAGAATGAAAACCTTACTTTCCTAGGGGTATTTTGCCGAAAAAAAATCAAAAAGTCCACGAAAATGCGAAAAAAATAGATATTTTTGCTTAAATAGTATTGAATTTGACAAATAAATGGTCTAAAATTAAAATATAAAAATATGTTAGGAGATGTTATGCGATGTCAGAAAAAGAAAACTTTTTAAAGTCCTATTTTAAGGCATACGGAGTTTTTGCGACACTTATTATGGTAGTTGCATTCTGCTGCATAGGTTATGTTAGTGTTGCAAACAAGACTATCATTTCAAGCGCAGAAATCCGTAATTTAGTTTTTGGAGCATCTATTGCTCTATTAATTGGTTTTGCTGTATTAGGTTTATGTAAACTTAAGAGCGAAAAAATTTCGTTTATTGATTTCATTAGAGTTGTAGGGTTCTTTTCATCAATTGTAATGATCGTAATGTCAATTATTGGTAAGACTTCATGGAAAGCTTATTTACCATTTATTTGCACTGTAGCAGTATTCCTTTGTGAAATTGTTGTTAGATTTATTAAGGCTAATGATCCTGAACCTGCATCTTTCAAGAATTATTATGGCGCTTTAGCTGGTGCTTTCAACCCTATTTTAATTTTAGTTGTTGGTATTGCACTTGCAGTTGCTGTAACAGTTCTTGCATCACAAAACTTAAATTTACCTGTTGTTAGTCAATTTGCTAAATACAAGTATTATGTAGTTGGTGGTGTTGTTGCATTATTAGTAATTTTAATTATTTCTGGATTAGATAGTAATGTCGATGTTACTTTATTAGACTTATTATTAGCAATAGGATTTGTTGCTACAACATATTTCATCTATTTAGGTGCAGCTGTTGGCATAGCATCAATTACATTAAAGGTTGACTTATTATTAGCAGCTGGAGCATCAGTCGGTTTAATAGTAAGAGGATTTACTTATAATAAGGGTAAGTATTATGGCGACAATAGCCATAAGGTAAGATATTATTTCTTACAAGTTTATGATAAATTCAATGCAGCTTTAGCTGTTGCAGTTGGTTTCGTAGTATTATCTGCATTAGCTTTACCAGTTGTTGGCCAAATTTCTGGTAATTCAGTTAATAAGATTATTGGTCACACACCAAGCATAATGGTTGGATCTATTATTGTATTAGTAGTTTCATTATTATTAATTGTATTATCATTATTATTTAGAAAGTTCAAATCTACAAAGATTGAAAAGATTGATTGCTTATTAATTATAATGTTATATGGTTCTTCATTTGTTATTCCATTTGTAGTATCACTTGCAATTAAGAATAACTTCTCTGTTTTAACTGATAACATTATGGCATTAGTTGCTACAATTGTTTTAGGTGTACTATTCTTATATTCATTATTAATCCAAATTATCAGATTAAGAAATTATGATGCTTTATCTGAAGTTGTTAAGCAGTATGAATACAAGAAGGAAGTAGAAGAAGAAAAGGCTGAAGAAGAAAAAGCCGAAGAAGAAAAAGCTGAAGAAGAAAAAGCTGAAGAACAGCCAGAAGAAAAAGATCCATTCGCAATTTCTGAAGAGGAAGAAGAATTATTAAAGACATATTATGGTGACGAAGAAGCTCAAGAAGAACAACCTGAGGAAGAAGTTGCTGAAGAAGAATATGTTGAAGAAGAACAACCTGAAGAAGTTGTTGAAGAGGAAGTAGCTGAAGAGGAAACTGAAGAAGTTCCTGCTGAAGAAGAAAATGTAGAAGAAGAACAGCCTGAAGAAGAGGTTGTTGAAGAAGAAGTTGTTGAAGAAGCTCCAGTTGAGGAAACTCCTGCTGAAGAAGCTGAAGATGATGAAGAAGCTGAAGCAGAAGATGATGAAGAAGATGATGACGATGCTGATGAATATGCAGATGATGAATCTGATGAAGAAGTAGAAGAAATTCATCCTAAGACAAAAGAAGCTGGAATTATTGTTCAAGATTTCCAAGTTATCGATGAAGATGGTAACGTTAAGAAGATTAAGAGAAGATTTAATTCTAGAATGATGTTTGCTCCATATGAAACTAAGGAATATTATAATGAAATTAAGAATTACTTAGTAATGTATCGTGCAAAGGGTAGAAATTCATCTAGATGTGAATCATTCAGATATAAAGGATTAGTTTCTAAGGTTGCATTAGGTGGTAAGTCAATTAAGGTATTCTTAGCATTACCTGTTGAATTTATCGATGAAAATCCTAAGTATCATTTAAAGGATGTTTCTTCTAAGAAGCAATATGCTGAAGTACCAGTAATGATTAAGGTTAGATCTCCTAGAGCATTAAAGTACTTCAAGGAATTAGTTGATATCATGATGGCAAATCGTGGTGTTAAGCCTAAGAGAAACTTCCAACCTACAAATTACATGCCTGAATTAATTCCAAATGGTGAAGCAATCATGGCTACATTAGGTATGAGAGCTGATTATCTACAGGATTCTATCAATGTTCATAGCATCCCAGATGATATGCCAGATGATTTAGACGAATACTTACCAATGATTAATGGTGAACCTCTTGATGATGAAGAGGTTGAAGCTACAGTATATCTTGATACATTATGTAACCATTTCGAAAATGGTGATGAAATTACAATTGATTTATTAAAGTCATTACATATTGTAACTAGCGGTAATGTATTAAGAATTAAAGCTAGAGGCACATTAGATCGTAAGCTTACAATCTATGCTGAATACTTTGATGCAGATGCATTAAAGATGTTAATGTGTGCTAACTGCCGTTGCATCAAGATCATTCGTGATCAGGAAATTGTAGAAGAATAATAAATTAAGGATGTGAGAAATCACATCCTTTTTTGATTCTTTAAATAATTGCACTTCACAAATATAGGGGGATAGGGGATAAAACCCTATTCAAATTCGGTGGGATACCCCTTATCAAAAATAGGGGGATGACCTAAAAATTAATAGTGAAAGGACATTGGATTCTAGTTCTGATGCCCTTTTTGTATTATTATAGAAATTTCATTAATAATGTTTATAATACCTTAATATCTAATATTATATGGACTTACTATATATTTGTTAGAACTAACATTTTTAACAATAAAACGAGCTGTAATTAATGCTTCACAAAAATAGGGGGATGGAACAAATTTGTCATCCCCCTGAATTTGAGGAGCTATCATTCATCCCCCTGAATTTGATAATATCTTAAATAATAAAAAAATAAACCACCTCGCAAGGTGGTTTAAAATATTACATTTTATATAATTTTGATACTCCTGTTTTAATTGCTGCTTCAGCAACTGCTTTAGCAACAGCAGGAACAACTCTTGGATCAAATGCACCAGGTACAATATAATCTCTTCTTAATTCATTATCAGGAATG
>JAEELJ010000016.1 GCA_016288855.1 Acholeplasmatales bacterium | reverse complement strand
CCCATTTCATGGAAGAATTCAATTCTTTCAGCTAATGCCTTGCATAATAACTTAACAGAGTTGATTTCATAACCAACAACCTTAGCTAATTGGTTAACCCATGCACCAAACCAATCTAATTCAACATTGATTGCCTTGTCTGGACGGAATGCTGGTCTAACCTTAACCTTTAAAGTCTTATCAGCATTCATTTGCTTATGCCAATGTAAATCATCAACTGGGTCATCAGTTGTACAAACAGTATCTACATTGAACTTATATAACATTTCTCTTGCAGATAATGTTTCAAGCTTCTTATTTGCAGCATCCCAAATCTTCTTTGCGTTCTTTGCATTGATAATATCGTTAATGCCGAAATATCTTCTTAATTCTAGGTGAGACCAGTGGTATAGAGGGTTACCTACGAAATAAGGCATAGATTCGCAGAATTGGCTATATTTTTGATAATCTGATTCTTCAAGTGACTTACCAGGAACGTTACCAGAAATAGAATCTTCTTCATATCCTCTAGCACGTAATGCTCTCCACTTGTAGTGGTCACCATATCTGTCACCAGCACCTAACCAAGCTTCAGCAAGGTTTCTGAAATGCTTATCTTCAGCAATTTCCTTTGGTTGTAAATGACAGTGATAGTCAATAATAGGCATGCCTTCTGCATGTTCATGATATAACTTCTTAGCTGTTTCAGTAGTTAATAAGAAGTCATCATCCATAAAATCTTTCATGTAAATTTTCTCCTTTGTTCTTTCTTTTTTTATTTACTATACGATTATAGGATTACTCCATCTTTGAAGATAGAGATTTCTCTAAAGTTGTTTTCTTCATTCTTAGCTTGCTTCTTGCCTGATGCAACATCACAAATTAAATCTAAGAACTTTTCTAATAATTCATCCATTGAATATTTATCTACTAAATCACCAGCATTGAAATCAATCCAATTTGACTTCTTATTTGCCAGTTGAGTATTTGTTGCAATCTTTAATGTTGGAACAAATCCTCCAAATGGAGTACCACGACCTGTTGTAAATAATACCATTTGGCAACCTGCTGCAGCAATTGTTGTAACTGCAACTAAGTCATTACCTGGAGTAGAGATTAAGTTTAATCCCTTTGCCTTTACACGGTCACCCATCTTTAATACACCATTAACCTTAGATGAACCACCCTTTTGTACACATCCTAAAGACTTATCCTCTAGAGTTGTGATTCCACCAGCCTTGTTTCCTGGTGATGGGTTATCATAAATAACTTGGTTATGATCCTTAAAATATCTCTTGAAATTATTGATTAAATCAACAATTTCATCAAAAGTTGCTTCATCCTTAGCTCTTGCCATTAATAATTGCTCTGCACCAAACATTTCAGGTACTTCACCTAAAACTGATGTAGCATCATTTAATGATAAGAAATCAGATAATCTACCTAAAAGAGGGTTAGCTGTAATACCTGACATACCATCAGAACCACCGCACTTTAAGCCAATTCTTAATACAGATAAAGGCTTTGTAACTCTCTTATCGTTAACCATCTTATTATATAATTCATCAAGTAATTCTAAGCCTGTTTCAACTTCATCTTCAACTTCTTGTGAAACTAAGAAGCGAGTACGTTCTTCATCATACTTACCTAAAGTATCTTTAAAAACATCGCATCTATTTTCTTCACATCCTAAAGATAATACTAAAACACCACCAGCATTTGGATGCTTTACCATATCCTGTAATAATGTCTTAGTGAATTCTAAGTCGCCACCCATTTGTGAGCAACCAAATGGATGCTGGAATGTGAAAATTCCATCAATCTTAGACATATCATGAGTTTCTTTGAAGCGACGAACAATTTCATCAGCCATACCAGAAACACATCCAACTGTTTGAATTACCCATAATTCATTACGAATACCATATTCGCCACTTGATCTTTCATAAACATCAACTGTTCTATCAGACTTATAACCTAATACCTTAGGGAAGTTTGGCTTATATGAATATGTAATAACATCATCAAGATTTGTTGCAACATTGTGAGTATGAACATGTGCTCCAACCTTAATGTCTTCAGTTGCATGACCGATTGGGAATCCATATTTAACGACGTTTTCACCCTTCTTGATAGGTTTTAAGGCTACCTTGTGAGCCTGAGGAATATCCTCTAATAATGTTACGCCAGCAACAACCTCACCCTTCTTAAAAGGACGAAGAACTACTGCAACATTATCAATTTCATGTATGATAATAAATTCCTGCATAAAATCACCTTTTTAAAAAAATTTGTAAGCAACCACACGCGTGTATGGTTGCTTAAGAATAGAATATTTTAGTGTTTAAAAACTACTTAATGATGGCCTTAATTGCATCACGCATAGGCATAGTTTGCTGAGCATATAATGCTTCTGTAACGAAATCAGTTACACCAGCAACCTTATTTAAATCCTGACCCCAATGATAGCCAGTACCTTCAGCATTTTGCATAGATAATGTATTTTCAACAATCTTTCTTGCAGCTGCCTTAGTTCCATCATAAGAAGCCCATTGGTTCTTGAAGAATTCAATGAACTTAGGATCATCGTTTAATGCAATTTGTGTGCCATTAACAGTTCTTTCACCCTTGTAGAATGAAATAATTGCTGCTAATGAGAATAAACCATGAACTGGTAACTTACCTGTTCTTTCAATATATTGTAATACTGAAGGTAAATCTCTTTCCTTGAACTTTGTTACAGAGTTTAATGCAATAGACATCAATTCATGACGAACATATGGGTTCATGTAACGTTCAAGAACTGAATTAGAGTATGCAACCATTTGATCATGTGGAATGTCAATTGTTGGGATAACTTCATCAAAAATGAAATCCTTAACATACTTTCCTAATTGAGGATCTTCAATTGTTTCTCTAACTGTATCAATACCTGATAAATATGAAACAGGTACTAATGCTGTATGAGAACCATTTAAAATCTTAACCTTTCTTTGCTTATAAGGTACGATTGAATCAACGAATAATACATTTAATCCAGCCTTTTCAGTAGGTAAAGCCTTCTTTAATGCTTCAAGGTTAGCCTTAGCTAGTGCCTTGTCATCACCAACTGTTTGAGCATCAATGCACCATAAGTGGAAAATTTCGCCAACAACCATATTTTGATCTTGGTATCCTAAATCTAATTGGAATTCATTTGCTTCGTTTCTTGGATAGCCTGGAACGATTCTATCTACTAGAGTATTATAGAACTTGTTTTCAGTAACGATCCAGTTGATGAAATCCTTAGACATATTATTGTGTTCAGCTAACTGAACTAATACCTTCTTTAATGTTTCACCATTGTGATCAATTAATTCACATGGAATAATGAATAAGCCCTTCTTATTAGTGTTATATCTTCTTTCTAAGAATGCTAATAGCTTTCCTGGATATGAATTAGGGCACTTTGAGAAATCAGTATCATTTGGATCAAATGCGATACCAGCTTCTGTAGTATTAGAAATAACAAATTCTACATCAGTAGATTCTGCATATTCTAAGAACTTCTTGTAATCTTCGAATGGGTTAACTGCGTCCTGAACTGCCTTAATTACTTCATGAACTCTAACAGCCTTGCCATCTTGTAAGCCTTGTAAATATAATGTATATAAATCATCAGCTTCGTTTAATTCCTTAATACGTCCAAAAGGCATTGGTTGAACTAAACAAACACCTGCATTGAAATCAGTGTTCTTGTTTGTTTCATTTACAATCCAATCAATGAATGCACGTAAGAAATTTCCCTCTCCAAACTGTACGATTTTAACCTTCTTAGGTTCCTTCTTATTTACCTCATTAATCTTAGGTAACTCATTTACATTAGTAGCCATTTTTAATTTCCTCCAATTTTAACGTATCCATTTAGGATACCTTTCTAGCCATAATAAATTTTAACACTTTATATTTTAATAGTCAATGAAAAGAAAAGTCAATAATCATAGGCATTTAGTACTTTTTTTAGAGATTATTTTTGACTATTTTAACCGATGACATTTTTAAAAAATAAAAATAAATTTTTCTTGCTTTTTTTAGACGAAAATCGAATAAAATTCTAAAAATAAAAAAGCCATATAGGCTTTCTTACTTGTGATATGTTTCATTATTATTAATTTTAAATGCTCTATATATTTGTTCTAATAAGATAACTTGCATAAGCTTATGTGGAAAAGTCATCTTAGAAAAGCATAAATGATAATCTGCACTATTTAATACCTTATCAGATAATCCTAATGAACCACCAATGATAAATGAAATATTAGAATTATTATAGGTTTGAATTTGACTAATCTTTTTCGCAAGCTCAACTGACGAAAGCATTTCACCCTTTAAATCTAATACTACCTTATAAGAATTAGAAGGAATAATACTATATAATCTTTCCCCCTCTAAATCCTTAATTTGACGTTCTAATTCAGGGCTTGCATTAACAGGAGTTTCTTCATCCTTTACAGAATAAAATTCAACCTTAGAATATTTAGATATTCTTTTAGCATATTCAGCTATTGCATCAATAAAATATTTCTCTTTAATTTTTCCAACATAGCATATATTTATTTTCATTAAATTTCATGCTCCTTCTCTCTATAAGGATGAAGTATTACAAATTCAATTCCACTAGCATCAATATTATAATCACTAAATACCTTTTCTCTTGTTTTTACAATAATATCTGATAAATTACACTCCTGAGATATATGTGCATGCATAATAAGCTTTGTTCTATTACCAATGCTTCTTGCTAAAACAACCATAGAATCCTCATTAGACATATGTCCTGTGTCTGATAAAATTCTTCTTTTTAAGATATAAGGCCTTTCTGAATGCATTAATATTTCAGGGTCATGATTACTTTCTAGGATATACGCATCTGCATTATATATTCTAGGTAATAAATCCTCATGTACATAACCAGTATCTGTAATAAAAACTAATGACTTTCCTTCATTTTTAAATATATATCCGCATGATTCTTTAGCATCATGGAATGTTTTTACAGGATCAATTTCAAAATCATCTAATAATACCTTATGATATTCTAAAGCCTCACCATCTCTATTTAATAAAACAATATGTCCACCTGTAATATATTGTTCTAGTTTATCACTAAAATTAGGCTTATTTCTAAATTTATCCTTTATACCTAATAAAGTACCCTTAGTCATATAAATATGTCCCTTATAAGCATTCATCATTGCAGGGAACCCATTCACATGATCAATATGCTCATGGGTTATAAAAATACCATCAATATCATCTATTGTTAAATTGTTTAAAGCAAGGTTTTCAACTATGCTTTTTTTATTTAATCCTAAGTCAACTAAAATGTTAGTACAACCATTTCTTATAAGTGTTGTATTACCACTAGAATCTGAAGAAAAAACGTCTATTTTCATTTTATAAATCACCGAAATAGATTATATCATTTATTATAAAAATATTAAATGATAAAGTAATTATTTCATCAATTCTTTATTTATTTATAAATAAAATATTACTTCATTTTATTGTTAAAAAGCATTAAAAAATATAACGCTTTTATCATATAGAAATTGCTTATTTTTAATGGCTCACGTGAGCCTCATTTCTTCGCGCGCTTGCGCATACGCAGGTATTTTAATATAAGATAGCAAAAAAGCCTCATATCGCATACGTTTTTTCATTGATTTTTCAAATCAATAATGATATGATATTATTTGCTATAGTTTAATTTTTTGTAAAGGAGTTTTTTAGCATGAGTAAAAATAGTAAAAAAGCAAAAAGAACATGTAGTGCAATCATGTTAGGTGCTTTGGCAATAACACTTTCATCATGCTCTGGTGCCACTAACACAATGGTATCTTCTTACGCAGGTGAGACTTATGCTTCTTCAGGAAAATATTCAATTTCAAATGGAGAATTATGGGACGAACTAAAGTGGAGTGCATCTAGTGTTTTAGAATCTAAAATCCAGGAAGTTATTATTATGGACGAAATCAAGTCTATTGATTACGTACTAAATAACAACTATGCTGACATTAAGGATGATGAGGAAAAGCTTAAGATCATTTGGAATGTTAATGACTTAGGTGATGATAATCAAAAGGGAGACGACGTAGATACAGAATGGGAATCTAAAGATGACCTTACTGAAGAAATCTTCAATGAGATTAAGAAAAAATATCAAGAAAGAATGATTGATTATATTGTACAGGATGTATTCAATTTAACTTACAGCCAAGAAAGCTACTGGAGTCAGGTTGAACAATTATCTGATACAGTTAAGCAATCTTCTATCCAGCAATATATAGATGGTATTTATACTTCATACCAAAAATCTACTACTGCAGATGGAACAACATTTAAAGAAATAATTGATACAGCTACACAAAGAATTGTTGATGCAGTTAAAGCTGAAAAGACTGACGACATTGACTATACTGGTGAATTATCAAATGAATATGATGTATCTGGCTTATTACAAATTGCACAAGCAGTTACAGAATTATACTACCCAACATATGCAAAGGAATTATATGCATATGAAGGAACAAGAGCTGATGCTGATGAAGCTTTAGCAGACGATGATGATGACGATGATGATGAATATGGTTATTTCGCTCATTCAACATTCGTATCAAAATATAAGAGCAAGTATATCAATACATATGATATCAACTTCTTACAAGTAGGCTTCGCTTCTGAAACAGAATTCGATAATACTTTAAGAGCATTTGGTATTAGAATTTACAACAAGAAATATTATTTCATCAAGGATAATGCTAAGACAGGATATAAGCAATACCTAGATGGTGGCAATAGAATCACATATGATGAATATATTGATTACTATGATGATTTTGCAAATAGTGATTTAACAACTGAAAATGGTGTTATTGCTATTTCTGATGAAACAATCCTACCAATCTATATTGCATTATATAACTATGTATATGGTGGATATAGAGATTCAATTTCAATCTCTGGTGTATATAATTATGACACTCCAACTGATTTACAGGATTTAAGAAAGCTTACTTATAATATCATTGATGACTTCACAACAACTGATGTTGAAGACAAGTACAATGCTATTGTTGAAGGCTTACTTGCATATGATGAATTTGAATACACTGCTGATTATGTAAATGATACATATTCTAACTCTGTTAAGACTTATGTATATGATACATTAAAGCTTACAAATGAAGGTAAGCATGAAAATATGAATGATGAAACTGCTGAAAAGCCAGTTGAATCATTATCAACAAGATATTCTACTTCAGCACAATCAACTACTGCTGGATATTCAATCTTCTATAAGTTTGCAGATCAATTCCAAACTTTAAATGATGAGAATTCAGAAAAGTATGATCCAATTGCTTACAATGAATCTTTATATTACAATAGTGATTTATCAACAAATGAAATATTCGAACATATTAAAGAAGATAAAGAATTATTCACAACAATTTATGATTTATTAATCCAAGACCAAGTTTCAAGTGATGATTTAACTTCATACATCTCTGAGGTTTCTGGTGATGTTAAGGTTAAGGTTTATGTTGAGGCTGTAGAAATCAGCTATTCTAAGAATCATACTGATTATTCTCCAACTCATATAGCATCAAAGGATAAGAATTTACTTGCAACTATCACTTATAACGGAACAACATATAACCTACCTATCGTT
>JAEELJ010000015.1 GCA_016288855.1 Acholeplasmatales bacterium | reverse complement strand
GTTGTTGCGGTAGGCACCTCTTCTTCAGGCTTTTTATTATCATCTATTGTTACAATTTCTTCACCCTCAGAGATTTCTAAATCAGCTTCTTGACCATCAACCTTTTCTTCTTCAACTAATGCATAATCTAAGTCTTCATTAGCATTAGGGAGTTCAACAGTCTCTTCTTCATTTTCTCTTTCTTCTCTTTTAACCATATCTGGCTTAGGGTTTAATTTTCTCTTTTTATTCTTTCTTAAAACTAATCTACCCTCTATAGCCTTAGTAGTTTTTAAAACCTTTCTTCTAAGCTTTCTAAAGTATCTTCTATCTGGATAGAAGATTAAGTAAATTAGATAGAAAATGAATACGAAAGCAACATAAACTAGGATAAATAATATCGCAAATATCAAATGATAAACTTGTGAAACTAATGCATATAAATACCCACCATTTTCAGCGAATACTAAATATAAACCATCACCATAATTCATTTGCTTTGGTATGTATTCAATTAAAATATCAGTAAGACTCTTGTTTTCTACAGAAACCCCTAATTTTTCCTGCAAACCATTTTCGCCCATGAATAAGTTAACAATGTTAACTATATTAGTATCTGCAGCTTTGTTTTTTACTGTGAATATATATAAAAGTACAGTAATTCCAAACGCAACTAGCGCGTGAATCGCAAGTATAGCTGCTTTTCTTCTTCCTCTAATAAATCCGGTAATAAGGGATCCGATAAAGAATAAGATAAATAAAATCGTAGGCGCATATAATACTAGAAACTTCATACTATCAGCTCCTTCTATTAACATACTAAAAAGAAACAAGTTAATATCTTGTATGTATATTATATCATATTAGTAACATTATTTTAAACTATTATTTTTAAAGTGTCTAAAAACAAAAAATAAAGCTAAGTAAAGTTCATTACTTAGCTCATATATTTACTGCATTAAATTAATTCTTTTTTCTCTTCTTTTTTACAAAAGAATCTAAATCATAAATCTGTTCTAGCTCAGCAATATTTCCATTATCAAAATAGTCTCTTACATGTACATATACTTCAGGGTCTTCTGTACCAGACATTGATTTTAAGGCAATATATACTTGTAGTGCTGCATCTTCATCTTCAGTTAACTGTTCAGTTAATTGATCTCTTTTAACAGTAGCCTCTTGGAATTCCTTTGGCTTTTCATAAGAACCAGCAAATAAAGTTAAGAAGCGTTGTGCCATCTTCTTACATTCTACATTTAATCTATTTCTTTCATTTACTGTTTCTTCTAAGTTTCTGAAATTACGGAAGAATGGAATATTAAAAGGCTTAATATATCCTTCTTCATTATTTACTTTAATCATTTCCTGATTGAATTCAAGATTCATTTTAGGAACTGCTAGCTTTTTAATTTGATATAAGATATCCATCTTTACTTCATCTAGGGTATCATATGTATCATAAATAATCATACTATCAGCTAAATTTCTCTTTACTAAATCAATTGATTCCATACTAGCTCTAGTATTTTTAAAGAAAGGTCTTATTATTCTACCTGTTTCTTCACTCTTTCTAATTGAATAATCAATCATATCTCTTACTTCATCAGAAGCCTGATTTTGTAAAAGAATTAATGTATATAATGAATTTTCTAACACCTCATCATAATATTTTACATTCTTATTTGCGTCATAGCAAACAAATTCAAATTGTAAATCATTCTTAAAGAAATATCCACTTATTTTATAAATGAATGAATCAAGGTCTAGCATTTCATCATGTAATGTTTTTTCACCATTTTCTGTTACGAAAAAAATTGTTTGTTTCATTGTAGGACACCTCGCATCTATTTTAGTTCATTATAATATATTTAGCTAAATATTTCAAATTAATCCAAAATATTGCATATACTAGGATTTAATTCTCTTTTATGCCTTTATTTTCGTTAATAATATCATATCTTTTAACAATCATTAAGATACCTGCAGGAATATTTGCAAATATAATACATAAGATTCCTTTAGTCACTATATTTGTGTTCTCATTATATGTATTTATTCCAACTAAATAGCATATAGATATAATTCCTGATGCAATACCACATGTAAATAATGTAACGCCATATAAAATATAAATTGAAGCTATAACTTCATTATCACTATAAGAAAGAGAATGACCACCTGCACTAATTAATAATAATCCTAATAAAAGCATAAATAACCAATAAGCTAAGCCTAAGCCTAATAAAACTTTAATTGTTGTTTTTGAATTTGTATTATTCATCTCACTACCTCCAAATTAACACCTAAATAATTATAAACAAAAAAAGTAGAAATTCAATAACAAATGAATCTCTACTTTATTTTTTTATAGAATATGTAATTTAATAGTATCAGTGATTGCGCAACCAACACCTGATGCAGATGTAATAATAACCTTATCACCCTTTGAAACAATTCCTGTTTCTAATGCTTTTTCTATTGCATATTTAAATAATTCCTCAACTGAATCTTTCTTTTCTGCATATACAGGGAATACATTCCAAGCTAGGTTTAACTGACGGCATGCCTTCTCATTAACAGTTATTGCAATAATAGGACAATCAGGACGATATGAAGAAAGCTTAAATGCTGTTTGACCATGATTTGTTACACAAATGATTGCTTTAGCATTTGTTTGGTATGCAGCAGTAACTGCAGCATTACAAATAACTGATAAGAAATCATTACCTAAATTTAAGTTGTTTTCCTTGAATGCTTTTCTATAATTAATATTTTGCTCAGTATATAATGCGATATCCTTCATTGCAGTAACTGACTCTAATGGATATTTACCAGCTGCAGATTCACCAGATAACATTATAGCAGTTGTTCTATCATAAATTGCATTTGCAACATCTGATACTTCAGCACGTGTTGGACGTGGATTTTGTTGCATTGAATCAAGCATTTGTGTTGCTGTTACAACAATCTTACCTGAATAATAGCATTTTAAAATTAATTCCTTTTGAATCTTAGGAAGCATCTTAAATGGTACTTCAACACCCATATCTCCTCTTGCTACCATAATACCATCAGAAACCTTAATGATTTCATCCATCTTATCGATTCCTTCAGTATTTTCAATCTTAGAAATAATACGAATTTTACCAGATGTATCATATTCATCTAAAAGCTTTCTAATTTCTAACACATCCTCAGGTCTTCTTACAAATGATGCTGCAATATAATCAACACATTCTTGAATACCAAATATTAAATCCTTCTTATCTTGTTCTGACAAGAATGGCATATCTACAATAACATTAGGAATATTAATTGATTTTCTATTAGATAATGGTGCATTATTTAATACTTCACAGATAACATCCGTTCCTTTAATAGCTTTAACCTCAAATGAAACCTTACCATCATCAGCTAAAATCTTTACTCCTGGCTTTACATTCTTTGCTAAATTAGGGAATGTTAAGCCAACATGCTTTTCATCACCTAAATCATTAATATCATTAGTGAATGTAAATTCCTGACCCTTCTTTAATTCAACCTTATCTCCGTTGAATAAGCCAACTCTAATTTCAGGACCTCTAGTATCTAATAAAATAGGAAGTGGTACTCCTAATTCAGTTCTAATCTTTTTAATTCTATCCATTCTTATTTTATGATCCTCATGCTTACCATGGCTGAAATTTAATCTACAGCAATCAAGACCATTCTTGATCATTTCCTTTAATAAATTTTCATCGTCACATGCTGGACCCATTGTACATATAATCTTTGTCTTTCTCATATAATCTTACTCCTTACCTTCATATTCAACTTATATTTTAACATAAAAGAACAATTTAAGTATTAAATTTAAGAATTTATTTTTATATATTTCTAAAAAATTTTAAAAGCCACACTTTAAAATGTGGCTTAATAAAATATCATATTGAGGAGTAAGAAAAAATTTTTTTAAGTTAATTAATTGAAGTATTCAACTATTATTTCTATGATATTAATACCCTTATTAGTTGAACCAACATAATAAGTTCCAGCATCAGTTAATGTTAATGTTGTAACTGTTGCGTTAGCTTCTGCAGAAGCTTGTCCTATAACGCTAGATGTTTGAGTTGATTTAACAACTGATAATGTTCTAGTATCACTACCACCTGATTTTGCAACGATTGTAACAGTCGCATTTGCTTTTAAAGTCATTGCTACATATCTTGATGTTCCATATGTTGCAGATCCACCTAAAGATATAACATTTTCTTTAGTATATGTTTCACCTGCAAAATTATAACTATTTGGTTGAGCCATTACTGAGACAGACTTTGCTTCAGTTGCAACGATTGTAAATACATCATCAATTACTTCACTAGAAGTGATTGATGCTATATTCATATCGTCAGGATTTAGCTTATAAGTTTCAGATGCAACAGGTCTTTGCTCTGTTTCAATTTCTTTTGCTTTATTATTTACTTCTACAAGCTTAGAATAATTAGTAACCTTGCTTCTATCATCAACATTAATTGAATTATATTCATTAAAGCAATCCTCACATGAAGCTAATACTTCTAAATAATTATCTACCGTAATATCTTTTGCCTCAGGTAATGCATCAATCATTGAAATACAATTATCTACTGACTTATATTCTCTATTAGGATTTGTTGGATTAATTGCACCACATAAATCTTCTATTGCTAACGCAGTACTCTTTGGTAATAAATTAGATGGGTCATAATATTCTTCTGGTGTTTCATTAACCTTAGAACTGAAGTTAATATATTCACCATTTGTAGGCTCTTGATCCTTAATTTCTAAGATTGTATTTGCAACCATTGCTGCTTCAATAAATGCACCATACTTATTATAATGAGTTGCTTCAAGGCCTGTGCATCCAAGCTCTGAATTGTTATATGCCTTATCATATCCACTTGGCCATTCACCTACTAATGAATTAGGTTTTAAAGCCATTAGTGAATTAGCATAATTAACTGTTGCAAGTTCTAACATATCCTTTGTATCACTAAATAAATCTACTAATAAGCAATTTTCTTCAGATGCAAGCTGTCTTACAGCTTCAACATAAGCAAAATCATCACCATGTAGACCAGGACCACTCTTTAATGTTCCATCATTATTAAATGAAACTCTTGCAACAGGAGTAACTAATACAGGAATTGCACCTTTTTCTCTTGCGAAATCAATATATTGCTTTAAATACCATTTATATGTACCATCACCATATTGGTAATATGTAGATCCATATTTTTTTATTTCATTTAACGCAGATGCTTCTTCTGAATCATTTGCATAAGATGTATATGCTTCTGGTAATGCTGATGTAGAAACTCTTTCTGCAGGAGTAACTGGATAAATACCATTAGAATCAGGAGTTCCTAATGGAACCATTCTATCATATACTGTTGTATAGTTAGAAGCTGGTTTAGAATCAAATTTAGTTGAGTCATCATTGTGACCAAATTGAACAAATAAGAAGTCTCCTTCTTTAATTACATCTCCAATTGAATTACCATTATTTTGAGTAAATGAATAATTATCTCCTTCTATATCATATAATCTTCCTTCATTGATGAATGAACGGCTACTTCTTCCACCCTGTGCCGCATTAACTACATTAATAGAATCATCTAAGAATAAATCTAAGAATTGACCCCATCCACCAATAAATTGATTATCTTCATAAGTCTTTACAGTAGAATCACCTGCAAGATAAATTGTTGGTGATGCATCATTTGTTTTTTCATCTACATTAGAAGTTGTAATATCTGTTGTTGTAGCTACAGGTAATGTTGTAGTATTTATGGTTGTTGTTGCAACTGTAGTTGTTTCTTTAGTTGTTGTAACGGGATTAATAGTTGTTGTTGCAACTGTAGTTGTTTCTTTAGTCGTTGTAACAGGATTAATAGTTGTTGTTGCAACTGTAGTTGTTTCTTTAGTTGTTGTAACAGGATTAATAGTTGTTGTAACTGTAGTTGTAAATAAATCTGTTGTTGTATTATCACTTGTTGTTGTAGAATTAGTTGTTGTATTATTTGCTGAAGTAGTTGTTGTTGTACTATTATTACCACATGCAGCAAGTCCTAAAATTGTTGCTCCAAATATTGAATAAGCGAATACTCCTTTTAATTTCATAAAAATTCCTCCTAAAGCGTTTTCGTACTACAATTATAATTAACAAAATCTACGTTTTTAAGAGATAAAACGGACAAAAACCGACTATTTTTGTCATAATTTCGAATTTTTATGGTAAAATTAACAAGAGGTGGTAATATGAAAAGTTTTAATGATACCATTAAATTTATGATGGCGAACATTATGTTTACATTAAGAGATTTTAGATTTCAAATAATGGATAAACCATACCCTGCACATTATCATGGTAAAGACACTTTAGAAATACATTATATAAAAAAAGGATCTGGTAAAGTTATATTAGGTGATAATACATATGATGTAAAAGAAAATTGGTTTTATGTAGTACCACCATTCCTTTCACACACACAAATACCTAATGATAATGATCCATTTCATAAATATTCAATATATTTATTAGTAGATAACCATGCTGGATTTAAAAACTATCTTCCTCTTCTAAATCAAACATTTATTGCAGAGGATAAATATAAAGCATATGAATTATTTGATAAATTATTATATGAATTTGAAAATGAAAAATTTGGATATAACGAAGTTGTTGTATCCTGCTTTAAAAGTATAATTATATATTTAATGAGAGATATTGATTATAAGCATGAAAGAATTACTAAATGGCTACCTGACACACAAGCATTTGAAATTGAATCAATATTCTTAAATGAATTTGCAACAATAACACTTGATGAATTATCTAAAAGAATGTATATGGCAACAAGAGAAATGCAACGCTTCTTAGAAAAGAATTACCATAAATCATTTATAGAATTAAAAACTGAAGCAAGAATGAGTTATGCAATAAATAAGCTTCTGTATTCAAATGATTCTATTTCCGATATTGCAGCTCAATTAGGATATCAAACACCAGAACACTTCTCTTACGCTTTTAAGAAGTATTTTAATAAAACCCCATTAAAATATCGAAAAGAAAATAAATAAACAAAAAAAGGTTGAATATTCAACCTTTTTATATTTTACGTGGTGCCGACTATAGGAATCGAACCCACAACCTACTGATTACAAGTCAGTTGCTCTACCAATTGAGCTAAGTCGGCAATGGTGGAGGTTAACGGGCTCGAACCGCTGACCCTCTGCTTGTAAGGCAGATGCTCTCCCAACTGAGCTAAACCTCCATATAAAATTAACGACTAAATTTTATAATAAATACATTTATTTGTCAATATCAATTTAATTAGATAATATATAAAAATAGTTGGCTAGAAGTTTTCTTACCAACCAACTAAATTTTTTACGCTTTTTATAAAATTATTCTAATGTAAATACATCAATAACTAAATTAGATAAATCTTCATCTATATTATATACATCATATTTTTGTATAGAGCTATTGTATGAAACATAGAAAAATGATCCATCATCTTCAATGAACATTAAATCGTCTAATCTAAAAATATCATCAGTAGTCTTTCTATCAATATAATATTTATATCCAACATATTCACTACTATAGTTATAAGTAATGTGATTATTAACATCTATTAATAATTCAGTATTATCAGTTATTAAAGTATCCTCATAAAACCAACTATTATTTTCATTATAATAGGCTAATATGCTATCTAAATTAGTTTTTTCGCAATATAATGGATATTCATACATAGGATTTGCATCAACGCAAATAATCTCAAATCCAGTATTATTTTTTATTGTATGAAAATTAGCCCATTGATTTTTATTAAATGTACCACTTGGCATATATGAATATACTTTTTCATCGTAGTCATAATACCTATAATGCTTAGTTTGTCTAAGCTTTATAGGTACATATATTAAATCATTTGTCTTAAGCTCTTCTTCATTATAATAATCTACAATATATTCAGTTTCAACAAAGTCGCTTGGTACCTTTGTTCTTTCAACCGCAATAAAAACAAACAAAATAAGACAAGGAACTAATAGAATACTACAAATAACAATTTGAACTCTAGATATAATTGCAAAAACTTTAGCATAAGTTTTTCCTTCATTCTTCTTTTTTGTAAATATTATATTTAAAATAATACCTACAATAAGCCCTATAAATGAAATAAATGTACCAACTAAAAATACTAAAAATAGAATTGCTAGAAAAAATATTCCAATGAATGCCATAACTATATCCCCCTAAATAATTAATACTATTAAAATAAAAAAAAGAGTAGCCTAGCAACTACCTACTCTTGCACGTTCGAAGCGTACTACCATCGGCGTAAAAGTGCTTAACTTCTGTGTTCGGTATGGGAACAGGTGTGACCACTTTGCTATCGCCACTAGACTAACTACATGGGATATATTACCACAAAATAAAATAAAAGTAAAGAGTATTAAAAAAGTCTATCAAGCGATAGACTTAATTTGTTTTATTAAATGAATGATAAAGCATTTTTGATATCTTCAATGATATCTTCTTTTGCTTCAATACCGCAAGAGAAACGAATTCCTTCTGGTGCAACACCACATGCCTTTAATTCATCTTCAGTAAGCTGACGATGTGTTGATGATGCAGGATGTAAGACGCAAGTATGAGCATCTGCAACATGTGTTGCAATAATTGCTAGCTTTAAATGCTTCATGAATTCTTCTGCAGCCTTTCTTCCGCCCTTAACACCGAAAGAAACAACACCACATGAACCATTAGGTAAATACTTCTTAGCTAAATCATAATACTTATCACCCTTAAGGCTAGGATATGAAACCCAAGAAACCTTGTCATTTGATGCTAAGAATTCAGCAACAGCCTGTGCATTTTCACAGTGTCTCTTCATTCTAACAGCAAGTGATTCTAAACCTAAATTAAGAATATATGCATTCATTGGAGAAGGAATAGAACCTAAATCTCTCATTAATTGTGCAGTACACTTAGTAATAAATGCACCTTCCTTACCAAATTTTTCTGCATAAGTAATTCCATGATATGATTCATCTGGAGTACAAAGTCCAGGGAATTTATCCTTATGAGCCATCCAGTCAAAACGACCAGAATCTACAATAACACCACCAACTGTTGCATCATGTCCATCCATATATTTAGTAGTTGAATGAATAACAATATCAGCACCAAATTCAAATGGACGACAATTAATTGGTGTTGCAAAAGTATTATCAACAATTAGAGGTACACCATGCTTATGTGCTAAATTTGCAAATCTTTCGATATCAAATACTCTTAAAGATGGGTTACCAATAGTTTCACCAAATACAACCTTTGTATTTTCTTTAAATGCCTTTGAAATATTTTCATCAGTATCATCTGGGTTAACGAAAGTAACATCAACACCCATCTTCTTCATTGTTACATTAATTAGATTAAATGTACCACCATAAATTGATGCAGAAGCAACAATATGATCTCCAGCATTACAAATATTAAATAATGCGAAGAATGATGCTGCTTGACCTGAAGATGTAAGCATTGCTGCACTACCACCTTCCATTGCACAAATTTTAGCTGCTACCATATCATTTGTTGGGTTTTGTAATCTAGTATAGAAATAACCTGAAGCTTCAAGGTCAAATAACTTACCCATATCTTCAGAAGTGTCATATTTAAAAGTAGTAGACTGAATGATAGGAATCATTCTTGATTCACCATTTTTTGGTGTATAACCAGCTTCAATGCATTTTGTATCAATTTTCATTTTAAACCTCCATATCCTACATTTTTATAGGATTTGAATTCATTATATAACATAATTTAAATAATGTGTATAAAAAAAAGTTTAAAAAATAAAAAAAGACTCATAAAGAGTCTTAGATAACTATTATATCAAAGAGAGAGCCTGGCAACTACCTACTCTTGCACGTTCGAAGCGTACTACCATCGGCGTTAAAGTGCTTAACTTCTGTGTTCGGTATGGGAACAGGTGTGACCACTTTGCTATCGCCACCAGACCTTTTCTTTGAAAATTAGATAAAATTTAGTCTTTTTATTTTAGAAATTTTATAAGGTTAAGTCCTCGATCTATTAG
>JAEELJ010000014.1 GCA_016288855.1 Acholeplasmatales bacterium | reverse complement strand
TGACGTGCTAATGCAGCTTCTTCTAGACGACGC
Source organism: Acholeplasmatales bacterium (assembly GCA_016288855.1). GTDB lineage: Bacteria > Bacillota_I > Bacilli_A > Acholeplasmatales > Anaeroplasmataceae > Anaeroplasma. The sequence goes on along the minus strand of JAEELJ010000014.1, from coordinate 6,281 downwards.
TTACGAGCTTCTCTCTTACGTTCACGTTCAAGTTCAGCAAGTCTCTTAGCTTCCATTCTTTGACGCTCACGTTCAAGACGCTCTTGATCCTTTTGCTCTTTAACTTTAATCTTTTCTTGTAACTTCTCGATAATTCTATCGATATTCTTTTCTTCCTTACCCATACGGGCAATATTCATTTGTTTTGCTTGACGAACAATCTTAAATACCATTAGTCTACGACGGGCATATTCTAGTTGTTCATATAGATCCTTAGATTCTAGTTCTTCATCTGTAACACCAAATGCCTTTGGATAGATTTGATCTAGCATATCTAACATTTGACGGTAAACAACACGGACAGACTCATTATACTTTGTACCAGTACGCTGGATTGCATCTAGTGACTGTTCGAAATACTCACTTGTTTGAGAAAGTAGTAATTCGTTCATTGTATAATCTTCTAGTGTCTTATTATCTGCTTCTAAGTTCATTTCAAGCTCTAAATCCTGGTTTTCTTCAGGCTTTGGAGCTTTTACCTGTGGTAATTTCTTTGAAGCATAAATACCATCAATATTTCTATTCTTGATGAATGCAGTTAAAGCTAATGCCATAACTTCATTAACATCCTTATTGAATATCTGTGTAAACTTATAATTCTTTTCTTTAACATCAACATTAGTAGCAATACCATCTACACGGTCAAGATATAACCATAGACCATAACATAATTTGAAATCTGGGTTATGGATAATGATATTAGTCTTCATGATAGGAGGTAATACATCCTTTGCCTTAGCTAAGGCTCTCATGAATTCTGAATTCTTTAAACCTTGGATATTTTGTCTTACCTGCAATAATCTTTGATATTGTTCTTTTGTTGTTTCAACATCAGCAGTTAGGTCATTTTTGATTGCAACACCTAAATCAATTGTTACTTCCTGACCAGATAGCATAAATACGTTTGTAACTTGCATCTTTTCAGTTTCAAATGATTCAAGTGAAACCTTCATTACTTCATATCTTCTTTCCAAGAAGATTTCAATTCTTCTAACTAATGATTTAATAAATCTGTTTTCATAGATTGCTAATTCTTCTTCAGCAAATGTTGTTAATACCTTTGATGGTACTACATCACCATTCTTAGCAATTTCTTTTATTAATTCAGTGTGTGAAGCTAAGTGTCTTACTGTATCAGAATTAACTTTACGAGCTTTTTCTACTGCTACTACTTCACTTTCATATCTTATTGACTTCTTAGGATCACGCATGATTTTAAGAAGCGCTGGATATACTGATTCAATAGTATCAAGGAAGCTCATGTCAAAGTTTCTTATTTCTGACTGTGACTTATTAAATATTGTTTTTTGGCCTGCTTTAACTCTTTGGTAAATATAGTTACCATAAGGGTCTGCTGTAGTTTCGTTTTCGATTTCAGCATATATTTTGGCATAATAGTTTGTTAAATCGTCATTAGTATAATTAGATTTTGCCATGAAACCACCCCAACTAGTAATAATTTTATAGTATTAAAAGCTACTATAATTACTGCATCTTCTTTAAATCTTGGATGAAATCCTTAGATACCTTAAATTCTTCCTTACCGAATAAACGGTCAAGTAATAATGTTAATTCATCTAATTCTGTCTTTAAGAAAGTTAAGTTTAACATTTCGAACTTTCTTAAAATCTTTGTTGTTAACATATAGTCTAGAGCTTCGAATTCACTGAATCCACAAGCCATGTAAACTGGAACGAATAATCTGATTTGCTTCATGATACGGTTACCGAATGCAATCTTGAACTTATCTTGAATGAAGTTATCTAGTTCCATGAATGCATTTGCAGCAATTTCTGATAGATTATAACCAGATTGAGTTCTCTTAAATAAATCATCTAAATATTCGAATGTCATTGAAATTGGCTCTGTATATGGAGCATCAATGAATTCTGCCTTTTTGTTAATCTGAATAGCAACAGCACGGTCGTAAACCTTATCTGTAATTGTGAATGTAGAGTCATCCTTGTTGGCTGTACCAACGAACCAAATGTTTTGTGGAATTAATAATTTACCATTGATTAAGTTCTTAGGGTCAGTAGGTTCTGAAACTGGAACTAAGTCAATCTTCCATTCATTAGCATCTGGCATTTCCATTACTGATAGGAATTCTGCAAAATAGTATTCGATACGTGCTAGGTTCATTTCATCTAGTACTGTGATATTAATAGTATCTGAATAAGAAGCTTCATAAACGGATCTTAAGAAGTCTGTTTCGTTAAATCTCTTTGTGAATTCGTTTAAGTAACCTAATAATTCAGCACGGTCACGCCAAGATGGCTGAACAGAAATAATCTTTGTATCATTTTGGAAGAACTTACCCATTGCGTAAGGTAGGGAAGTCTTACCTGTACCTGAGATACCTTCTAGAATTGCTACTTTAGAAGTTGCCATACCTGCAATAAATCTTGCAATGATATCTCTTGTATAATACAAGTGTAATTGTGATGATGCGAAGTTAATGAATCTATCAACTAATTCTGATAAACCAATCATATCTGATTGATTCATAACTGTAATCTTAGGATTTTCTTCTGCTAACTGGTCAACCTGGATTAACTTAGAGAATCTAGAATTAACATCTAATCCCTTCTTCTTAGCACCAGAACCATCATAATCAGCAGCACCTTGAGTACCAGCACCAATTTGTGATACTCTCATTGCTAAGATCTTGTTCTTTTCATCAATAAGTTCAACAACCTTTTGGTTTAATAAAGATACTTCTTCAACTAAAGCATCCTTATCTACTTCACGCTTTACGAACTTAACATATCTTCTTATTAATTGATATAATAAAACAATTAATAATCCAATAAATCCGATATTAATAATTAAAACTAAGATGAATGCAATATAATCTAATGCATTCCAAGATCCAATGGCATCACCAATAGCTGGGAAATATCCATTAGCCTCCCCCCAGTCACCGTAGAATATTTTTACGATGATTGAGATGTGAGCAATGAACCACTCACAAATGTTATTCCATAGATCTCCTAAAAATTGTACATAATATTGTGCAAAACCACTCATATTATCGGTACCCCGCTTCCTTGCAATAAATATAAATATTAAGATTGTCTTTTAATAAACAATATTAATTATTCGCTCTTTTTTGTAGTAGTCTTTTTAGTTGTAGTCTTCTTTGCAGTAGTTGACTTACTAGTAGACTTTGTAGAAGTTGACTTCTTTGTTGTAGTAGAAGTCTTTTTTGCTGTTGTACTTCTTGTTTTCTTTGGTTTTTCTTCAGCCTTTTCTTCTTCAACATCATCTTCTTCAATAGCTGGATGACTTGCATCATCACTTGCTACTTCTTCAGTTGGTGTTTCTTCTTGAGCATTATTTTCAGCCTTTTCTTCTGCTGAAGCTTCTTCTAAAACTTCCTGTTCAGGTTCTTTTACATCTTCTAAAACTGCATCAGTTTCTTCAACAGTTTCATTATTTTCTTCTAATACTTCATTTTCTGGTGTAGTATCTACTTCAGCAACCTCTTCAGTTGGAGTTTCAACTTGCTCTTCTTCAACTGGAGCCTCTTCAGAAACTTGAGTTTCTTCTACAACTGGTGCTTCTGTAACACTTTCTTCAGCATTATCAGCTAAATCATTAGAATTTTCTTCAGCTACTTCCTCAGTAGCAGTAACTTCTTCAGCTTCTTCTGATGCTGCATCAGTTGCAACAACAGGTGCAACTGGAATAGTTGCATTTGCAATTGATTGATCTCTCATTTGCTGAGCTCTTAATTCTGCAAGTAATTCTTGCTTCATTCTTTCGCGCTCTGCTTCCATATCAACAGGTTGGTTAACAACAACCTTACCATCCTTTGTAATACCACGCTTTTCATTTCTATAATCCATAAAATTCTTAATTACAAAGAATATTTCAACTAATAATAATACTGCAACTGGAAGTACAAAATATAATAACCAATTATTTCTAATATTATTAGCTACATTGCCACCACCATACCAAACATCTGTTGCCTTACCGTAAATTGTGTTTAAGTTAGTTGCCCCAAAAATCTGAATATGACCTTGTTCTTCATATGACATAAATTCTGCATTAGTATGTGTTTCAATCCATTCTGCATTTACACAACCATAATAAGATGCCTGCTTGTCACCTTCTGTAACAAGTCTAGTAATATTATTATTTTCATCTCTATCAATATATACAATTCTATGGGTATTAAATACAACTTCACCCTTTAAAATTGTACTATCTTGGAAAGTAATTACATCTCCTACTTGAAGAGATTGTCTTTTACTGTCATTTAAGATGTTACATACAACCAAATCACCTGATTTAAAAGGTTTTATCTTGTAATCCTTATAACTTTCTGGTAAAGCTTCAATACTTGCTTCCATTGAGTCAGTCTGTACTGATAAGAAGCCAGTTCCAAAAATATTTGGAATACCATTCTTACCGGCACCAGCATTTATATTAGCAATTGATAATAAAAATAAGAATACTAGTACTGAATAAAAAATTACATTACCAGCTATTTTTAAGCCGAAGAACACCTTTTGTTTAGGCGTTTTCTTTGGCTTTTCTTTTTTAACTTCATTTTGTAAATTAGTTTTTTCCATATAAAATCACTAATCCTTTCTCCAAACGACAAACTATGCTATATTAATATTTTAACATATTCCCAATTAAAATTACAATTTTTTTTGAACTGTAACCACATATATCTTATTTAGTAAAATGCAACAATGAAAAATCATGTCATTTTACTAAATAAAATAAAAGCCATAAAGTCTCCCTTATGGCTTTTAAGTCATAATTTATGAGTTAAATATCTTCATCAGCGGTAAATGTCAAGTTAAGTGTTACTGGTTTTTCATTAATACCAAGTAAACAATCACAATCCCAGCCTTCAGCCCAAAAATATACAGTCATTTTTTGCTTAGTCTGTACACCTTCGTGAACACCTAAGAAATTACCAGCTTCTAATTCAGCATCAGTAGCTTTCGCACGTACTGTCCTATTTTCATCTGTGATTTCGAGATCATTAGCGCCTCTGTTGATAGCATTTGAAAGACACTCTTGATAATATTCTTTTTTCCCCATATAGATATTATTCTTTAAATAAGGACGAATAACTAAAATTTCATTTAATGCAGTATTTCTTTCTTCTTCTAAGATTCCACCTAGGCTATATGAACCATCCTCTGAAATAGAAGGTTCTTGAGTTCCACCTTGGTAAATCATAGTTTTAGAAGGAACTGCATCTAAATCATATTCATCTTGAATATTTATTGGATTATATATCTCAAAAGCAAACCTCATTGCATTTGCTGAGTTAACAACATATGTATTAGGTATGTTTTTTAATATGGTTGTTTTAGGATTATCCTCTAAGTCTGAAAACGGATTTCCGTTTGAAAAATTAAAATCTGCTAGAGTACCAATTAAAGTTTCTTCTAATTCTGTCATAAAAATTGAAGCATTAATTTCAGTTGTATCTAAATTAATACCATCCTTAGTATCTACAGAAAAGTATAGATCAAACTTATAGTATCCCTTAGTTTCAATCATTTCCAAATATTTTTTATTATCATAATTGATAGCCTCAAATTTGGTTAGCTTATTTTCGCTAACAGTAGTAGTTAAAGGTGTTAAAGTTAGTTTAGAGAATATCGTCTCTATTGAATTGTCATCTTGGCCATCAAGATATGATGAATAATCCTCAGAGGTATTTCTGTATTTAAGAATTTGTCTTTCAATATCTATTGTAGAAACAGATTCACCAAAAGTACCACTTTCACCACTTCCTGAAATTGTTAGATAGTAATTAGCTTTTGTTTCCTGAATCTTAAGATTCATATGGAAATTAGATGCACTAGCGTATGAGAAGATACCAACCCATGCGAAAGTAGTGGCAACCATAGTAATTAAGACTACTACGCTAGTCAGCAAACTAATTATTATCTTTTTGCTAAAACCTCGCACGGGTTTTCCTCCTTAAAAGTTTATTCTACCTTTGTTCCCTTGAATTCCATTTTTAGAGTGAAGTTTTGCTTACGTACTGCATCGAAGCACATCTTATCCCAACCATCTAGGTAGATATCAAACTTAACCATTAAAATGTTATCAAGAGTTTCAGTCTGAGCACCAGCACCTGTTGGCTTTGCAAAAGTAAATGAATCTTGTAATACATCAACAGTTGAATATGTACTATCATCTTCTGATGTTAAAATCTCATCGTTAATAGCTGTACCCTTAACGTTGTTATAATATGTGTG
>JAEELJ010000013.1 GCA_016288855.1 Acholeplasmatales bacterium | reverse complement strand
AGACAGAAATTCCTGTAGTTATGCAGATGTTTTTGGATGGTAATATCGATGAAGCGGGAGAAAAATTATTTGGTAACAATCCTTTAACAGCAATGTGCTCTTTAATATGTCCACATGAAAAAAATTGTATGGGACATTGTGTATTAAATAGAAAGGGTGCTCCTATAAAATTCTATGAGGTAGAACAATATATTTCTTCATTCTACTTAGAAAAAGCAAGATTAGTTCGTCCTAAATCAAATGGTTTAAGAGTCGGAATCATTGGTGCAGGTCCTGCAGGATTAACTATTGCGATAACTTTAGCTAAAAGAGGATATGAGGTAACAGTAATAGATTCTAAAGACCAAATTGGTGGTGTCTTAAGATATGGTATTCCTGCATTCCGTCTTCCTAAATCATTACTTGACAAATTACAGTCAAGAATGGAGGAATTAGGAATCATGTTCCGTCCTAATACATTAATAGGTCCAACAATTACTATTGATGATATGTTTGAGGATGGATACCAAGCAATTTTCATTGGTACAGGTGTATGGAAGCCTAATAAGCTAAGAATTCCTGGTGAAACATTAGGAAATGTACATTTCGCAATTGATTACTTAAAAAATCCAGATTCATATACACAGCTTGGAAAAAAGGTATTAATCATTGGTGCTGGTAATGTTGCAATGGATGCAGCAAGAACAATCTTAAGAAAAACTTCTGCAGATGTTGATTTAATCTTCTTCCGTGGCCCAGATGAGGTTACTGCGTTAAAGGAAGAATTAGATTTATCTATTATTGATGGAGCTAAAATGCGTTATTATTTATCAACACAACGCATTGAAAAAGATGGTATTGTTGTTGCACCTGTAGTTGAAAAAGTTGATGAAGATGGTAATAAAACATATTTTGATGATATCGAAAATGAATATAAAATACCATGTGATTCTGTAATTATTGCAATAGGTCAAGGGGCTCAATCTAACATTGTAAAAAATACAAAAGAGCTTGATACAAACGCAAAAGGATTAATTGTTTCAACTGAAAAGGGTCAAACATCACGTCCTGGTGTTTTTGCAGCAGGTGACGTTGTATCAGGTGCTAAAACCGTTGTACAAGCAGTTGCTGCATCTAAAATGGTTGCTGATGAAATGGATAATTATATTAGAGCAAAAAATAATCTTCCTTCTTTAGAAGAGGAAAGATTAGCAAATGATTGTAATAAGGCTCAAGAAGAAATTCAAAAAGTAACATTATAAAATATAAAAGGAAACTATTTAACCAGTTTCCTTTTTTCATATTCTTCTCTTGTTAATAATGCTAAATCAACAATCTTATTTGCTTTATCCCATGGCCTTTCTATTTCAATTGTTTTTAAATATTTAAAGCCAAATAATTCTGCCATATGCTTTGATCTATAATTATCATTAAAATATCCATATAAGAAATCTTTTGCATTAAGCTTATTAAAAGCTAAATCCAGTAATAAATCTATTACTTCTTTGCCATATCCTTTACCTTGGTAATCTGTACCAAGGCAAATTCCTCTTTCTTCATAACTACCACTATCATATTCACGTATTGCACATAAGCCAATAGCTATATCACTTTTCTTTAAGGCTATATAATATGCAAAATTATTCTTTTGAAATTCCATACTTTTTTCATTTCTAATTATTGCTTCTTCAATTGTTAATGTTGGAGTATAAAGCATATATTTATATACTTCTTCATTCCCCCATACATTCTTAAGCATAGATTTATAATCATTTTCTTTAGCCTTACGTAATATTATATTTTTACCTATTAGTATATCATACATATTAATCCCCCCTTAAGTAATTAGAATAATTATACCACGAAAAAATAATCCCCAATAGTCAAACTAAAACTATTGGGGATATATTATTAAATTAAGCTAAAAACATTGCAACTAACAATAAAATTTCTAAGATAAAACCTAATATACCTGCAACTAAATAAACCTTAGATGACTTAGGCATAAGTCTTTTTAAAGCTGCAAAATTTAAGAAACCATAAACTGGTAAGAAAACACACATAACGAAAATGAATACGCTTGGCTTATCTATAACCTTTATTTCACCTTGACGATTGTTATATACTGGACGACTATCTCTAATATCTTCATTAGAATCATCTTCCTTCTTTTCTTCTATAAAACCTTCTGGCTTTTCTTCATAAATATATGTTTTATTTTCAGGTTCTAAGATATTTCTTATAACCTCATTAGTTACTCTAATATCTTTAGTTAAATAATTATATGCAGAAGTAACCTTATCTAAAAGCTTTTTATTGCCATTTGTTTCATATTTATCCTTTAAAGCAATATAAGATAATTCAAGTTCTCTTTTAGATACTTCTCTTACCTCAAAGCCTAAAGTTTTTAACGATTCTTTTGTCATTAATTCATCCATAATATCACCATCTTTAATTCTACCAAACAATTATCAAATAATTATGTGATAAAAGTCATTATTTTTATTGTTTCTTTACAAGTTTAATATTACCAGTTTCATTAATTATAACATCTTTATCTAATACTAAATGTTTCAATACTTCTTCTAATCTTTGACGCATTGGTGCAAGTAATTTTGGATAACCCATAATATTAGTTAATGATTTAAATGCACCATCAGCTGTAATACCATTATTTTTAGAAATAATTGAATATAGACCATCTATTAATTCATCAAAGTAAATATATTTAAATGGACGATCTGGATTTAATCTTAGTTTAACATTAGTAACCTTTGAGTTAGATACAATAAAACCATCTAAGAATAACATATTCTTCTTAGGAATAGCTAAATCAACTTCAGCCTTAACATTATCTACATTCTTTTCATTCATGATTGTGGCAACCTTTTCATATAGATAATCCTTATGAATTGGTGTTTCAATTTCAATAATCTTTTGTACTAAAGCCTTTAAGCCATTTTGTCTTAAATATCTTCTACCTGTAATTTCATCAAGTCCAATATAATTTTCAAAATCATATTGTAGAAGGTCAGAATCATCATGCTCAACAAGGAATGATTTAGCCTCTCTAACATCATTAGATGTTATAACCTCAGGTTCATCATCACCATTTACTGCATGTTCTAAAGCTTCTTTAATTCTAATTCTTTCAACCTCATTATCATCCATCCATGATGCAGTATAAACCTTATAATATCTCCATCCTAATCTTTCAAGTAATACTTTTTCAAGTCTATACTTATCAGTTAGGTTATTAGAATATCCAGTTGATTTAGCATCTGTCATTATCGCAAGGATAAACTTGCCCTTGTATTTTATCGCAAGGTCGACCTTAAATGCACTTGAACCATAATTAGTTTGAACCTCAAAATCACCTAATGATTCAATATATTCCTTAATTGTAGAAATAATTTGATTTGAAGATTCACTATAATTTTTATTAGAAACTACATTTTCAGCAAATTCTAGATAGCTTCTTAATAATAATACGCCTTGGGCATTAGTCTTTGTTAAGATATCGCTATATCTTACTGAAGAAACTACAGAAACATTAAATTTTGCACGTGTAACGGCAACATTTAATCTTCTTTCACCACCAGCATTATTTAATGGTCCAAATCTTTGATAGAACTTACCATCTTTATTATATGCATAACAAATTGAGAAAATAATTCTATCACGTTCATCACCTTGTACTGTTTCAAGGTTCTTTACGAAGAATGGTTCATTTAATTCAGGATTTAAGAATTGCTCATACTGAGGCTCTTTCTTTAATCTCTTATCAACAAGAGATTGAATTAAATCAGCCTGTACGTTTGAGAAGGCAACAACACCAAGTGATTCCTTAGAATGCTTAAAGTGTTCAAATACCATATCACAAATATATTGAGCTTCTATAGGATTTGTACGTGTAGACATATCATAAATACCATTCTTAACATAGTAGAAATCTACACCAAATCCTCTTTCATGTTCCTTAGATTGTGGAACTGAAATTAAGCTTGAATTATAGAAATTGTTATTCGAGAAAGTAATTAATTCCTCACTTCTTGATCTATAATGCCACTTTAATGAAGTTGTTTCAAACATCTGAGTAGCCTTATCAAGAACTGATTCTAGGTCATATTCCTTCTCTTCTTCTTCCTCTTCAGCTTCTTCACCAACTGAAGCATGGAAGAAATTTGTTGGTGGCATCTGTTTTGTATCACCAATGATGATACATTGCTTTGCTCTATAAATTGAACCTAACGCATCTGATGCGAAAATCTGAGATGCTTCATCGAATACTACACAGTCAAATATATCTTTTCTTGAATCAAGATATGTAGATACTGAAAGTGGTGACATTAAGAATACTGGCTTAATATCCAAAACTAAATCGAAAATCTTTTCAAGTAAGCTTCTAATTGGCATTTGTCTACGCTTCTTTTCATGCTCACGTGTTAAGACCTTAAATTCAGAACCTTCAAGTACTTCAGCATCTGGTCTTTTCTTAGATAGAACTGAAATAATATAGTCACGATTAATAGAATAAATATCTTCATCTAATTCACGGAAATCAGCAACAATCTTATCTTCTTGGAATGCTTGGAAGTGAGTTAGTAAATCAGATGCATTTATTACATCATCAATCTTCTTCTTAATGAATGTTGCTCTATAAACCTCAGCCATATCATCAAGCTCTAAATTACGATTTAAATATTCATCTAAGAATCCCTTTGCATCAACTCTCTTTAAATTCTCTACTGTCTTAGTCATAGATGCATATGGAGTAACTAATTCCCTAGATTCATAGATTTCCATTAATTTATCATAACATGCCTTAATAGGCTCACGGTGTAAGTCAAACTTAGATAAATTAAATATTCTAAGAATTGATTCTACATTCTTTTCATATTCCTTCATCTTTTTGAAATCAACCTTAGTATCAATTAATCCAGATTGAAGATTTTCAAATCCTTCAACTGAAATATCAATATCAGGCATATCATTCAATTTAGATAATTCTACAATAATTGACTTTAAGTCTATAGTCTTTATATCACCAAATATTTGATTTAAAGATGTAGTTAATTCCTTAACAATATATAAATTCTTCTTTAAAGCGTTAATCTCTTGAATTTCAGGTAATATAACCTCAGGCTTTTCCTTCTTTAATCTATATTTTAAAGCAAATTTATAGCCTTCCTTTAAATCATTCTTATTCTTAAATTCTAAGCCGTTTTTTAATTTATTGATTAATTCATCTAGGTTTTCCTTTAGAATATCTTTATTATATAATCCTAAGGCATCGCGCTTTAATAATTTATTAATAGAATAATATTTATTAATTAAGCTTATAATTCTTTCTCTTGTTTTTCTATTTAAATAGAAAGGTCTAAAATTCTTAATTTCAGTAATCTTAATTAAATAATTAACTACCTTATAAGATTCTAATATATTTGAATAGCTTAATTCTCTAAATGGGGATGTAAATGCTTCTGTATCAAGTAAGCCCTTAGTAAAATAAATTGCTGCATCTAAATCCTTATTTAGATTATATAATGCATAATTTTCTTCAATCTTATTTAAATTATAGAATGTTGATTTTCTATAATCATAGCCTACTTTTCTTGCAAATCTAGCATAATCCTCAAAATATCCAATATTTTCTTCTAAGTCAAATAAGTTAAAATTACTTATTTCTAATTCGAAGTCAGGTAATGGCTCTTTTGTTAAATTTAAATATAATTCATATAAATCAACTAAACTTATACCAATAGATGCAATATTTTCATGTAATGCTCTTTCGTAAGAACTTAAATTAGCCTTTAAGAAAGAGTATTTAGCATCTAGGAATGTGGTTTTTAAGTCAATATCATATTTTGGTGATACTGCTGTTTCATATAGATTGGTAATAAATTCAAGCTTATTTGCTTTATTAGAGTGTAATTCTATTGCGAAATCTGATAATTTAACTCTTCTTAAGTTATCAAATACGACATTTAAGGCAGAGATTTTTTCTGATACGAAAAGAATCTTTTTACCTTGTCCTAAAAGTGAAGCAATAATATTAGTAATTGTTTGTGATTTACCAGAGCCTGGAGGTCCCTGTAGACAGAATGATTTTCCATTCGCAGCCATTTGGATTGCACCAAGCTGTGATGAGTCACAGTTTACTACTGGATATATATCTTGATCTTCTTGTGATTGTAATGATTTTGCAGTTTCATCACCTAAAAGAATTCTAATATTATTATTTGATAATACCTTTTCTTTATTATTCATAATATCAGAATACATACTCATCTTATAGAATGAATAAATACCAATTGCACAAGCATCCTCAAAGAACATACCTTCAGGTAATAATGCCTTAACTTTATCTAGATATGTACTATATGCTTCATCCTCATATCTTGGAATATTAACATGGAATAAAGAATTTAGATAGTAATTAAATGTTGGGTTAACCATGATATCATCTTCATACTGTCTAATTTGATAATAATCTCCTGATTCAGGATCCATTTCAATTGGGATAAGTAATAAAGGAGCTAAGAATTCTTCTCCTTCTTCAAAATAATGAATAAATCCAAATGAAATATATAAAGAGTTCATACCTTTTTCTTTTAATGATGAAGTGAATTCCTTATATAAAGACTTTAATGTTTTTTGTAATGTATAACTATTCTTATAACATAAAATTTGTCTTCTATCTAAAAGCTTTCTACAAATAGAATATACATTTTCATACGTATATTGTAATGTATTATCATTATCATCATTTGGATGATTCTCATTATGGAAATCTGTTAATGCCTTATCTGTATTAAAAATATCAACATCTCTACCACCCTTAATAGCACGGAAGATTTCCTCAATATTCTTATTTAGGATTGCCAAAGTCTTCATACCTTGGTCCCTGTAATTTAATAGTCGGTTTCTTTTACCTAAGTCTAATAACTGATTTGTAACAGCTAATAACTTGTCCATCATAACATCCGCCATATAAACTACACCTCCTTTTTAAATAGTACCGTTTTTATTATTATACCATAATTTAATATTAGTACAAAATAATTATTGTTAATTAATATATTCTAATATTATTAATAATATCTATTCTAAATTATCATAACTAATATATGGCTTATTCTTTTCTCTTCTTTTATATATTTCATCAAGCATAAGAATAATATCATTTTTTAATTTAATTTCAATAGAATGTGAATCTATAACATATTTAAAATCATATCTTTTTAATAAATCTATTTCTTCTTTCAATAAAGAAACATTAAAACCATTGATATTACCACATAATGAATCACCAATAAGTAAGTATAAATCATTAATAATCACACATAATGACCCTTTAGCATGACTATTAGGTATATGTATTATTTTAATGTTAATATCATCATTTATTTCAAAATAATCGTTAACTACATTACCATAGCCATACTTTTTATATGTAAAATCACCTAAATATAAATTTTCTTTATCAATGGATAAAAAGCTAATATTATTGAAATGATCAGGATGAAAATGAGAAATGATTATTTTCTTATTTGATAAGGAATAAATATATTTAGCTACTTCTGAATTACTCCCTACATCAAATATATAATTAGCTTCTTTTCCTTTTATGATAAATACATTTGCTGATAAAGGATTATCACTATATTTTATCAATGATAAATATTCAGTTACTTTTATAATATCCAACACTGTATCACCTATATTCATTATACTATTTATTTATAAATAGATAAATATGTGAAAATATGAGAATTATAAGATTTAATTGTATTCAATTGATGTTTATGGTTAAATTTAATTGTTAATTAATATGGGGGTTATTTATGGGATTAACAAAAACACAAAAAATAATATCTTATATTTTAAAAGCAATTATAATCATATCTGCAACAGTAGGTACATACCTAAGCGCATTAGGAAGTATTGAAGCATTTATGGGTGGAGAAACAGTATTTATGTACTTCACAATCCAATCTAATATAGCTATTGCTATAGTATCTTTAATTGGTATTTATTTCTTAGCAACTAACAAAAGTAACTATGTTTGGAGCGTTATTAAATTTGTATTCACAATTTCTATTACATTAACTGGAATTGTATATACATTTGTTTTAGCTCCATCAATGGGAAATGAGACTTGGAATATCCAAAATGTATTAACACATGTTGTTGTACCAATCTGTTCTATCATTGATTTCTTTATAGTTGGTAGATCATTATACATCAAAAATAGAGATGTATTATATGTAGTTATTCCACCACTTCTATATGCAATTTATGCAGGAATTGGATATGTATTAAACTGGAGATTCTCAAGCACTACTAATTACCCTTACTTCTTCTTAAACTGGGGTAGTAAGGCTGGTGCAATAGGATTTACTAATGAATTACCATTTATTGGTGTTATTTGGTGGATTCTTCTATTATTCATCTTCTTAATTTTAGTTGGATTATTATATATAAAAGTATTAAATACTATTAAGAAAAAGCAAGCTTAAAATAAAGACTCTTACTAAATAGTTTTCTAGTAAGAGTCTTTTTTATTATTTATTAAAATTCTTTGCTACGCTTTTAACATCTTGTAATTCAAAACGATATTTTTGCTTAACATTAGGATATTTTATATGATCTACCTCACTTAAAAACATATCCTTAGGTCTAACCCATAAGGTACCATCGTCATATAATCTTCTATATAAAACCATTTCTTTTTTAGTTTCAGAATCAAAGCAAATATCTTCTACTAAATAATAATCACCTTTAAAATGCTTATATATCCCATGTATTTTTAACTCATTCATTATAATACCACCTTAATTGTATAAACATTATTGCTTGCTTCTGCAGTAATCTTTCCTTTATGAACCATTACAATTTCATAAGCTATTGAAAGACCTATACCAGAACCTTGTATATTAGATGCACGTTTATTTTCTGTTCTATAGAATCTTTCAAATAATTCAGGATGAGCTCCATCAGCTAAATCATCTGAATCATTTGATATAGAAATAATTATTTTATCTACTTCTTTTGATACATTAACCTTGATGTATTTTATAGAATATTTAAATGCATTATCTAATAATATAGATACTAGTACTCTAAATAATCCTTCATCACCATCATATATAATATTTGGCTTAACATCAGTAATTATATCAAGCTTACGTTCCTTAAACTTTTGACTATATGAGTCAACAACATCTAATACTGCCTCATCAATTTGGAATTTTTCTGTTTTTTCTAATTTATAATTTTCTTCAAGCAATGCTAATTTAGTTAAGCTATTAACCATTCCAGTTAATTTAGAAACCTGTTTAGTAATTGCATGAGTTTGCTCATTTTCACCTAAAAGCATTTCTTCAACCTCATTGTTTGCAGAAATAATTGTAAGAGGAGTTTTTAATTCATGTGCTGCATTAGATATGAATCTTTTCTGTTTTAAATAAGCCTCTTCTACAGGTTTAAATATAATATAAGAGCCAACAACAATTATCATCAAGAATGCTAAAAGTCCTGTTGCTGATATTAATAGTGAGGATTTTAAAAAGTTTCTTGAGTTAAATATTTGAGTTGAATTATCAACCATTAAAACAAAATCATCACCTTGCTCATTAGATATATGATAATATCTCCAGTACTTATCAACATAACCATTACTATAGCCTGTTGATAATGTTGCCTCATACATAGAATACATAGAATCTTCTGTTAAAGATTGTGAGCTTGATTGTCTATATAATGTGTCATTAGATTTAACTTTTATAAATGTAACGAAGATTGTTTTTGCAATATCATCCTTATCCTTGTCAGCAAATGGATCTGGGAAATCATCACCTGGTCTTTGATCCATTGAATCATCACCTTGATAATTAATTAAGGTTTTCATCATTCTATTGTTAATTTCTTGTCCATTAGCTAGTCCAGTATCTTCATTAATAACACTCCAACGATTCTTTAGAAAATAAGAACCACCAGCGTTATATAATTCTTGAAGCTTAGAATCAGCATCATCTCTAACTCTAGAATAATTTGATACATTCATAATTGTTACAATCAAGCCTAATATTAATAATACAGCTGAAAAAGCTATTATTATGAACTTAATTCGTAACCTTTTAATCATATTATTTTTCCTCTAGTCTATATCCAACGCCTCTTGAAACCTTAATTGTTACATTAGAACCAATCTTTTCAAGATGCTTTCTTAATGATGAAATAAATACCCAAACTACAGATACATCAACATCACTATCATATTCCCAAATAGTTTCTAATATTCTTTCTGTAGATAAAAATATATTAGCATTTCTAATGAATAATTCCATTAACTTATATTCTTTACCTGTTAAACGATAGCTTTTATCTTCATGTGATATTTCAAAAGTGTTTGGATCTAATTTAAAATCACCAAATCCTTCACTTTTAACTAAATTACCTCTTCTTAATAAAGCTCTAATTCTTGCAAGTAATTCCTTCATTTGGAATGGCTTTGTTAAATAATCATCAGCACCTGCATCAAGGCCTGATACCTTATCGTCTGTTAGTGATTTTGCAGTAAGTAGCAAAATAGGAGTTGGAATACCTAATGCTCTCATTTTCTTTGTTGCATCAAATCCATTCATTTTAGGCATCATTACATCCATTATGATTGCATCATATTTATAATTTTTTACATAATCTAATGCCTCAGAACCATCATAAGCATTATCAACATCATAATTATCATGCTTTAATATTTTTGTTACAACCTGTGATAATTCTAAATCATCTTCAACTAATAAAAGTTTCATATATAAAACCTCCTATTTTTAGCAATACATACCCGTTCGTACATTTATTTAATTATATCATTTATTTAATATAAATTAAAGTTAATTGCATTAGTAGAATAATATACAAACTTAAATTATACTTAAATTATAAATATTTTAGTTTTATTAATTTTAAAGCGCTTTTTTCTTGAAGATATGACTTATAAGTGATATAACAATATTTGTAAATTTTATATTTGGAGATGAAAAAATATGTCTTTTTTGACTTTCTTAGAAACCTCTTCTTTTAAGGTTGTAGACATTTTAATCTTCTTAGCTTTAATACTAGGTATGTCAAAACTTATGGGGCTAGGTGCTAAAAAAATAGGCTTACCCCAGGTAGTTGCATTATTATTAACAGGATTAATTTTAGGTGGACTTAGATTTATACCTCAAGTATCAGATAATTTCTTAACAAATTCTGGTGTTTCTGGAGTTAAATTCGTTGCTGAAATTGGTGTTGTTTTAATACTATTTAGTGCAGGCTTAGGAACTGATTTAAATCAAGTTAAAAGAACTGGTATATCCGCACTTGTTATAACAGTTTTAGATGTTTTATTAGTTTTGGTGTTAGGAGTATTTGTTGTTGCTGCATTCAATAAATTCGAATGGCAGGGTGAGGTTGCATTCATAGATGATGCAAATGGTAATCCTTTATATATAAAGAATTACTGGAGCTGGATTTTCTATGGTACTATTCTTACTGCAACATCAGTATCAGTTACTGTACAAACAATGAAAGAATTAGGCAAGCTTAATTCTAAAATTGGTACAACTATTGTATCTGCTGCTATCCTAGATGATGTTATTGGTGTTATTATTTTATCAATAGTATTATCTCTTGCTAAAAAGGGTGATGGTACTTCTTCTACAATAGACTTATTCAACGGCAATGGTATTTTAGTTAACGCATTCTCATTTATGGGTGTATTTGGAGTAATATTATCTACATTATTATTCTTCGTATTCATCCTTGGATTAGGATTCGTTGTTAAAAGAATTTTTAAGAAGATTGAAAGAAAGAATCCTCATCATAGAAGAATTCCAATTTATTCTTTAGCATTTTGCTTCTTGATTGCATATTTCAGTGAGTGGATGTTTGGAATCGCTGATATTACTGGTGCATATTTCGCTGGTTTAATTTTAGCTAATATGTCATCAACTCAATATATAGGACGTAGAACAGATATTATTTCTTATATCCTATTCACACCAGTGTTCTTTGCAAAGATAGGCTTAACTACTCTAGAGGATATTGAATTCACAGCTGAATATGCTAAAGGCTTCCTACAATTCTTTGGTGTAGGTATGTGCTTAGTTGTTGCTGCAATATTAGGTAAGTTTATTGGTGCATCAGTCGGATCAAGGATTACAGGTAATACAACTAAGGATTCACTTAGATGTGGTGCCGCGATGACTGTACGTGCTGAGGTATGCTTAGTTTCAGCATCTAAGGGTATTGATGCTGGATTAGTTGATTCAAAAATTCAAATATTCTTAATTATTTTGATTATTGTTACATCATTTACTGTACCTTTAATCTTAAAGGCTTCTTATAAAAAGGAAATTGAAGAAGAAAAATCTTCTCATATTGTAAATATCGATGGTATTACTTCTACTAAGAATTTACAAATGTCATATCAAGATAGAGAAGAGTCAATAGAAAACTTAATGGATTATAGTGAAGGTGATTATGATAATGCGCCAAGCATATCAGAAACATCCTCATACTATGATGAATATCCAGACGATATTTATTAATAAAAAGAACCAGAAAATGCTTATGCAAATTCTGGTTCTTTTTCTATAAATAATATTTTATTGAATCATATATCCAATATCTAAATATAGTATTTTGATATTTTTCTTCAAACTTCTTCAATTTTAAATAGTGCGTTAATCCATCAGATACATCATGCCATATATCTATATAAATATAATCATATTTAGATAAATCATTATTATTAAAATAATTATAAACATCATCATTAATAATATTTACCTTATATTTGTTATCAAATTGAGGTAATATTTGATTTTTAAATAATTTGATGATATCTTTATCAACTTCAACGACATCTATAGATAAAACATCACTTTTTAAACTAGTCATATATTGGAAATATCCTAAGCCTAAGCCAACAACTAATATATTTCCTTTAGCATCATTAATATCCTTTTCCATTGTATTTATTTCATTAGGAGTAATAGACATCCATAATCTATTGTTTTGATAAACACTTTGATATTTAAATGGTTTATTAAAATAGCCTATATGTGGTAATACTTCTTCATCCTTAATAAAGAAATTATCAGAAACAAATAATTCATAAGGCTTATATTCACTTATTTTTAATTGCCAATTACCTTTTCTTTTATTATTAAAACTAATATTTTTATAATATGGATTAGATAAATATTTATTTATATCCTCTTTAAATAAAATACTTGTATAGTCATATCTATATTCTAAGTATTCATCAAGTAATACCTTTAATGCGTATTTTTCATCTACTCCTGCCTTAATAACTTTATTGACCTGGTTTATTGTAATAGCATTTGGATTATCATTTAAATATTTACTTAACCTTGATAAAAGCTCGTTATTCAAAGAAATCACCTTCATATTTATTTTATCACATATAATAAATACCAAGTCAAAGACTTGGTATCAATATTTATATTTCTTTTTTGTTTTTATACCACTTACTTCATAATTATCTTCTCTCATCATTTCAATATCCGCTTTTGGTATATATCTGATTTTATTATTTAAGTAAGTTTTTGTATTATTTTTTATTTTATCTTTAGATATATCTTTATTCTTTTCATCCATTATATTTTAATTCTTCTTTTGCTTATATTGATTTAATATATTTTCAGATGCATGAGCTACAGGTAATGTGAAGAATACACCCATAGCATCAGTGTTACTTCCTGCCTTATCATATAAGCTACTTAGAATATTTTCAACAATATCTTCATTTACAAGAATTAATATTATTTCTTTTTCTGGTTTAACACCAATTCCATATAGTTTCATTGCATCTCCAGTTACACTAGAGTTACCAGGAATAATTGTTGCGCCTCTTGCACCATTATCTTTAGCAACTGATATAACTATATCACTATAGCCTTCATTTACTATAGCAACAATATTATATAATTTAATATCCATTATTACTTACCTCCATTAGATAGCATCATATAATTAGATACACCAATTACTGATGATAAAGGAATTGTATATATCATAGAAACATTGTTTCTAAATGTATTGAACTTATCTTCTATCTTTAAAATAGCATCCTTAACAAATTCCTCTTTTATTACACAAAACATTAATTCCTTTGAGGTACCATTACCTAAAGAACCCTTTGCGTAGGTTGAGATATATGCTGTAACATCAAAACGTTCAAGCATATCTCCAATAATTTCTTTTTTACCCTTTGGTAAAGTTATAACCATTAAAAATAATTTAGATAGATTTTTATTTTTCATATTATTCACCAAAAGAGATAATTATCTTATCGTCTTCCTTTAAAACATTTTTAATTGCTTTATTCATCTTATATCTATTACTGAAAACACTGAATACACCTAGTATTTCAATTGATAATAGAGGACTTAAGGCAACAAGTGAAACAATACCAAATCCATATGCAAGAATTGAATCAGGTCCATTTAAGCCTGCGCATAAGCCTAATGCCATTGGTAAAATAAAGCTTGATGTTAAAGGTCCTGATGCAACTCCACCTGCATCAAATGCGATAGCCGTATAGATTTTTGGAACAAAGAAAGCTAGGATAAAGCATGTTATATATCCTGGAATAATAATATATAGGATAGAATATTTAAAAATGATTCTAGTAAATGCTAATACAATTGCACTACCAACACCAATTGCTAAAGCAATTAGCATATTTCTTCTTTTAATTAAACCATTTGTAATATCTTCTACTTGGATAACTAATATCTTAATCGCAGGTTCTGCAAGTACTGTTAAAGCACCAATAATAAATGCAATTAATAATATTAATGAATTATCTGCATCTGCAAGTAAAGTACCAATCTTATAACCAATTCCCATATATGTTGCATCAACTGCTGCAAGGAATATTACTAAACCAATATATGCAAATAATAATCCTCTTACTAAATATAATAATTGTTTTTTAGTTGAATGTAAGAATATGAAATTAACTACTAAGAATGAAATCAATATCAAACCAATTGATAATCCTACATCCTTTAATTTTTCTAAAATGTAATGCATATAATTCATAAAGAAATTATCTGATAATGAATAATCTGCAAGCTCATATGTCATATTACCACTAGACATAAGTGATAATAAAAGCATTATGATAACTGGTCCAATTGATGAGAATGCTATAAATCCAAATGATGCATCCTTTTCACTCTTTTGAGCTAGAATTGATGCAACGCCGGCACCTAAAGCCATCAAAAATGGTACTGTCATAGGTCCTGTTGTAACTCCACCTGAATCAAATGCTAAAGCAACCATTTGTTCTTTTCCTTGATATGCTATCATTGCAACAAGGGCAAATGAAATCATATAAAGTAAGCTTAATATTCTTATTAAATTTACTTTCTTTATTATTTTTAATATCGCTAGTAACATAAAGAAACCAACTGATACTGAAATAGATATAACTAAAAGAGGCTTTTCAAAAACTGATTTAGTTTGCTGAGCTAAAACTGATAGATCAGGTTCAGCAATTGTAATTAAAAATCCAAATACAAATACAGCTAAGAATAAAACCCATATTTTACCTTGCTTAGTAAGACCTCTACCTATTTTTTTACCAATAGGGGTCATCGCATTATCTGCACCATAATTAAATAGTGCAATACCTACTATTAATAAAATAGTAGCTAAAGAGAATGAAAGTATCTCGTATCCAGATAAATCAATTACTTTTAATAATAGTAATAATAAAATTAAAAAATAGATTGGAAGCACTGAAAATGAAGACTTCTTAATCTCTATTAATATTTCCTTAAACATTTTTACCACCTAATACTACAAATTGAAAACATAAAATATTTTTCAATTATTCTTCTGTTGCAGTCTTTTTGAAATCATCTATAACTTCTTTAAATACTTCAACAATATTTGGATCAAAATGTGATCCTGCATCATTAATAATAATATCAATTGCCTTATCTACTGGCATAGGATCCTTATAAACTCTTTTAGCAACTAATGCATCAAATACATCAGCAATTGCCATTATTCTTCCTGGAAATGGAATTTCTTCTTCCTTAATTCCATAAGGATATCCCTTACCATTCCATTTCTCATGGTGAGAGATTGCAACATCATATGCAACATTTAAGAATTCTTTATCTCCTAAATCATTTAATATGTTAGTAATGATTTCTCCACCCTTAACAGTATGAATTTTCATTTTATCAAATTCTTCATCAGTTAGTTTTCCAGGCTTACATAAAATCAAATCACTTACTGCAATTTTACCAATATCATGTAATGGAGCTGCGTGAATGATATATTCACACATTTGAGGAGTAAGATAGTCCTTATATTGATCCTTTTCTTTCATTTTTTCTACTAAGATAGTCACATATTTTTTAGTTCTTTTAATATGCTCTCCTGTCTCAATATCTCTTGATTCAATAATATCTGCTAAGTGTTCAATTACACCATTTTGCATATTAGATTTTGCAATAATCTCTTCTTGAATCTTATTACTTAATTTAATTTGCTCATCAATCATTTCACTATTTCTTTTTGAAATTGTTAAAGCAATAACATCAACAACTGAAATAGCTAATGTTCTTGGCAAAATATAATGTGAAAAAACAGCTATTGCTCTATTAAAAGTTAAAACATTTAATCTATTTCTAATATCACTTGCTTCTTCACTAGTTAATGGTTTTAATAAATTAGCATCATATTGACCAAAAATATATGAACCATATGTTGCAATAATAACTAACAATATAGATGCAATAAAAGTAACAATTGATAATAATTTATTATTTTTATACTGTGCAACCATCAATGGTGGTACTGCAAAAAGTAAGACAGAGTGATATGATAGTGAAATACATAAATCTAGGACACTAACATATGCAAATAATAAAATGATAAATTTAAAATATTTTTCTTCTAAAACATTCTTATTCTTTTTCACATAATAGATAAATAAATATATAATAACTGGTATTGCACTATAAATGGCTAATTGTAGCATTGCTGGCACAAATGTTTCTCTTTCAAGGTTAAATATGCCAATGAAATGTAAAACAATAGCAAAAAATGAAAGTATAGTTATAACAACTAAACAGTAAAGATTAAATTTATTTGCTTTCTTTTCAGCATTACTAAATAAAGAATCATTATTCACCATTTCAACCCCAATCTATACAAATTTAAATACCAAATTAATTATACTTTTATTTAGATTAATTTTCAATTAATATAAATATTTTATTAAATATAGTACAAAATTTTCTTATATAATAAAAGTTCATGTTATAATTAAATTAGATAAAACCTATAAAGGGGGTATTCGATATGGAATTTAATACATTAAAGCAAGGATTAAATAGCTGTCTTTTATGTCATGATGCATTATGTACTAAGGCATGTAAAAATGGTGTTGATCCAGCAAGAATTATTAGAGCATTAAGATTTGAAAACAACTTAGGTGCAGCTTTAAGAGCAAGTGAATGCTGTATAGATTGTAATGCACCATGTATTGATAATTGTGTTATTAAAGGCAGTGTTGAAATTAAAAATATTATTACAGATTTATTAAAGAATAAAAGTAATGAAAAATATAATAATTCTTCACTTAAAACTGACATATGTGGTATAGAATTAGAAAATCCATTCCTATTATCTTCTTCTGTTGTTTCATCTAACTATGAAATGATTAAAAGAGCATTTGAAATGGGATGGGCAGGATGTTCTTTAAAAACTATATCTATGATTGATATGGAAGAGGCTTCACCAAGATATAATGCAATTAAAGGTAATAATACCTTTACTGCTTTTAAAAACATTGAACAATTAAGCGAAAAATCAGTCGATGAAAATATGGAAATAATAACTAAGCTTAAGCATGAATTTCCTAATAAATTCATTCTAGCATCAATCATGGGTAGAGATGATAATGAATGGGCATATATAGCTAAAAGATGTATGGATGCTGGAGCTGATGCATTAGAATTAAACTTCAGTTGTCCAAATATGACTGCCGAAGAAACAGGAAGTGATATAGGTCAAGTACCAGCGCTAGTTGAAAGATATACAAAGGTAGTTACATCTTCTGTTTCTATTCCAGTTATTGCAAAATTAACACCTAATGTCAAAACAATGTCTGAGGCTGCAGAGGCTGCATTAAGAGGTGGTGCTTTAGGTATAGCAGCAATAAATACCATAAAGTCTATTACTGAAGATCGAATCTTAGAAAACATTACTAATAAAGATGATCCTAAATATATCTCAGTAGGTGGTTTAAGTGGTGCTTCGGTTAAACCAATTGCGTTAAGATTTATATCAGAATTATCACATAATGAAAAATTAGATAATATGCATATTTCAGCAATGGGTGGTATTTATAATTACAAGGATGCTTTAATGTTCTTATCACTTGGTGCAAAATCATTACAAATTACTACTGCTGTTATGGAATATGGCTATAGAATTATTGATGATCTATTAGAAGGATTATCATTATATCTATCTAAAAATAATCTTCAAATGAAAGATTTATATAAAATTAATAATAAATATGTAGTAGAAACAAAGGCTTTAAAAAGAGATTTTATTATCTATCCTAAAATCAATCGAAGTACTTGTGTTTCATGTGGTAGATGTTATATATCTTGTAGAGATGGTGGACATCAGGCTTTAGAATTTATAGATAGAAAACCAAAATTAAATCCTAATAAATGTGTAGGATGTCACTTATGTGTATTAGTATGTCCTACATCATCAATTACACCTAGTGATAAAAAAGTAAGTAAATAAAGATTAAAAATACCCTAGACCAATCTAGGGTATTCCATTACTTTTCTTTGAAAAAATCTCTTTTTTTAAAACCAAATGTTAAAAATCTAGTGAACGCTCTTCTATTTGTTAACCATATAATTTGTTTATCATTCTTATTATTTTTAATCATTTTAGGAACAACATAATCTACAATTGTTTCAGGATAATCTCCTAAAATATTGTAGATTTTTTTAGTTTTTTCAGGTAATTCAATTTTAGTTTTATCACCATTTGCATGAGTAATAAAATCTGTAATCATAATACCAGGAGCAAGTCTACAAACATTAACCTTACCACCTGATAATTCATTAGATTCCTTCGCAAGTGAGCGAGTAAAATAAGTTACCGCTCTTTTTGAGGTACCATACATAGTTAATCCCATCATCATTGCATCATTTGAGCCGTATCCTTCAACATTATATATTTTTCCATATCCTTGTTCTAGCATATGCTTAAATGCAACCTGAGAACCATAAATTGTACCAAGTAGATCAACTGATATAATAAATTCTACTTCTTTTTCAGTAATCTCATACACTGGCTTATCTGGTGAATTAACACCTGCGTTATTAATCCAAATTTCAACTCCACCAAATTCTTCTTTAGCTTTAAAATATAATTTTTCTAAATCGTCCTTTTTAGTAACATTACATAAAACACTAATTGCTTTAGTATTATTACCATTAATATTATTTAATTCTAATAATGCTTTTTCTAAATTAGATTCATTAATATCTGATATAACTACGTTATATCCTAATTCTTTAAATTTTTTAGCTTGGCAAAATCCAAAGCCTCTTGCAGAACCTGTAATAACAACACATGACATATTATCATCCCCCTACATTCACACTTATATTTTTTATAAACACCTTATTTACATAGAAAAACAGATTTTGTTTCACTCAAAATATGTCCTTTGTGGCATCTCATTACTTCCATATTTCTCTCCAGTAAGTATTTAATTTATATTTGTTAATTATACGTTATTATTTTAGCACATTTTATAAATAGAAAAAAGTAATCACCATTAAAAATTCACAGTGATTACTTCTTATTTTAATCTTCTAATTTAATTTTACCTTTTTTAATAAGCTTAAGCATTATATCTACAATCTTTGGATCAAATTGCTTACCCTTATTATCAACTAATTCTTGTAAAATATATTCTTTAGAAAGCTTCTTTCTATAAACACGGCTCGAATTCATTGCATCAAATGAATCTGCAACACAAATCATTCTTGCAAAAAAATGTTAAAAAAGCTACTCAAAAAATTATGAGTAGCCTTAAATATTATTTTTTATGAGGTTTTGGATCTGGAGTTCCATACTTTCTTACAAGCTCTTCTAACTCCTTAATTTCATCATCGTCATCATCTTCATAAATAATCTTAGTTTTAGGTTTTGATGTTTTCTTTTGTTCAGCAAGTTCTAAAACCGCAATGACCTCACAATGGATAGTTCTTGGGAACATATCAACACCTTCAATAGACTTAATTTGGTATCCATTTTCACTGAATTGATATAAGTCTCTTTTTAAAGTTTCAGGTCCACAAGATATGTATATTACCTTTCTTGCGCCAAGATACTTTATTGCATTAATGAAGGCCTTTGTTGAGCCTTCTCTTGGTGGGTCCATAATTACAACATCTACATGTTTTCTATCTTTTGCAAGGTGAGTCATGTAATTTGTTGCATCATCTGCAATAAATGTAATATTTTCAATATTATTTATCTTTTTATTAATATTTGCATCCATTATTGCATTTTTATTTAATTCAACACCATAAACATGCTTTGCATATTTTGATGCATAAATTGATATTGTACCAACACCACAATATGCATCAATTACAAGGTCATTTTTAGTGATTCCTGAGTTTTCTAAGGCTTTCTTATATAATATTTCCATTCCCTTTGTATTTACTTGGAAGAATGATTTAGGTGAAATTTTAAATTTATATTCACCTACATTTTCATAAATAAATCCTGGGCCATATAAGATTCTTTCTTTATCACCTAATACAATTGATGTATCTCTTTGGTTAATATTTTGAACAATTGTTGTAATACCTAAATTTGCTTTTTTAATATCAGTAATTACATTATTTCTTCCAGGGAAATTTTCACCATTTGTAACAAATGTAATCATTAATTCATTCGAATTAAATCCATATCTAATATAGACATGTCTTAATACACCTGTTCTTGTTTTTTCATCATAAATTTGGATTTTATGCTTTGTTAAAATCTTATTTAATTGTAATATTACCTCATTAGTTTTCTTAGCTTGTAATATATTATTGTTTGCAGCAACAATATTATGCGAATATTCTTCATAAAGACCACATGTAATCTTCTTTTGCTTAGATAGCTTATAAGTCATGATAGACTTATTTCTATAATTCATATAATCTTCCATTGGAGTAAGATTAATTCCACCTTTTATTTTAAAAGGCTTAAATAATTCATTTAAATAATCTCTTTTAAGCTTTTGCTCATATTCATAAGTTACATGCTGAAAATTACATCCACCACATTCTTCCATATGGTATGGAATTCTATATGGACTAGGTTTTATAACCTCTTTTAATTCAGGATATTTTTTAGTTGTATCAACTGTTATATCCTCTCCATCAATTACATTATGAATTAAATAAGTTTTTTTATTAATTTCTACTTTTGTATCAGGGATATAAGATACCCTAATATCCTTAAAAATTGGATCTTTCATAAAGACCTCCTGATTATAAAATCTTTAGTGTCCACTCTTCTGCGTTTATTTCTCTTGTAATTAAATCAGAATAGAAATCAGGCTCATGTGAAACTAAAATAACTGTTCCTTTAAAGTTCTTAATAGCATCATGTAATGATTCTTTAGCATATACATCTAAGTGGTTTGTAGGTTCATCTAGAATTAGTGTATTACACTTTTGAAGCATTATTTTACATAATCTAACCTTTGCAGCTTCACCACCTGATAAAACTACCATTTTAGATTCTATTTTTTCTTTTGTAAGTCCACAAGATGCAAGTGCAGCTCTAACTTCTGCGTTAGTCATAGAAGGATACATATTCCAAACCTCTTCTAATGCAGTATTTTTAGATGAAGCTTCTTCTTCCTGTTGGAAATATCCATAGTGGATATTGTAATCTAAATCAACCTTACCACTAATTGGCTTTAATAAGCCTAGCATTGTCTTTAAAAGAGTTGATTTACCTATACCATTCGCACCACGAATAGCAACTCTTTCTCCTCTTTCAATAACTAAGTTAATTGGCTTACATAAAGCTTCATTATAGCCAACAACTAAATTGTCGCATGAAACAACGAATTTACCTGATGCGCCACATTCCTGGAATTTAAATGTAGGCTTAATAACTTCCTTTGCCTTATCAATAATTTCCATTTTATCAAGTCTTCTTTGTCTTGATTTAGCTAAGTCTGTTGTTGCAACTCTTGCCTTATTTTTATTAATGAATTCCTTCATTGCTTTAATTTCTTTTTGTTGACGTTCATATGCAACATTTTGATTTCTCTTTTCAATTTCATACATTCTCATGTAATCATCATAATTACCTGTATATCTTGTAAAAGATGCATCTTCCATATGATAAATAACATTAACAACTGAATTTAAGAAAGGAACATCATGTGATACAAGTAAGAATGCATTTTCATAATTAATTAAGAAATTCTTTAACCATTCAATTTGTTCTACATCCAAGAAGTTAGTAGGTTCATCTAGGATTAAAATAGTTGGTTGCTGTAAGATTAATTTAGTTAATAAAACCTTACTTCTTTGTCCTCCTGATAACATAGTAACATCCTTATCAAGACCAACCTCACCTAAACCTAAACCATTTGCTGTATCTTCAATTCTTGTATCTAAATCATAGAATCCAGATGCTTCTAATGTAGATTGAATTTCACCTGTTTGTTCCATTAAATCATTCATCTCTTCATCAGATGCAGTAGCCATTTTTTCATACATTTCGTTCATTTGTCTTTCAAGCTCGAAATCATGCTCGAATGCTTCTCTTAAAACTTCTCTTATAGTTTTACCTTTAGATAAAGTAGTATACTGATCTAAATAGCCTGTAGTAATATTCTTTTGCCATTCAATCTTTCCATCATCTGGTGTTAATTCACCAGTAATCATTTTAATGAATGTAGATTTACCTTCACCATTTAAACCTATTAAACCAATATGCTCACCCTTATTCATAACAAATGAAGCATCTTCTAATATATCTCTATTTCCAAACGAAAATGAGACATGTTCGCATTTTAAAACACTCATAATTCACCTATATTAATTAATATTTTTATAATGAAACATTTCCCATTTGGAAAATGATACCTGCTAAAGCACCAATCGCAATGTATAATACTGGATGCTTTTTAAATTTAAATACTAAAATTGTCATAACTGCCCCAAAAGCCAAGCACTTATAATCAATTAATATTTCAAAATAGCTTGCTAATGCATTAAAGAAATTTAATCCCTCAATATCCTTTACCTGATTAAATACCTGTATAATTCTTAAATTATTAAATACACCATTACAAATAGTCTTAGATGTACCTTCTAATGCGTTAGTAAATATAGCTTCTTCTAATACTGAATAACCAGCTTTTATAATTAAGCCAATTGATGCAGCACGAAGTCCATAGAATATCCATTTAACATACTTATTGTTATTAAACTTTTCTAAGAATAATGAAATAATGATAATAACAATAATTGATGGAGTAACAAGACCTAATGTAGAAATCATTGAACCAAAGAATGATAATATGTATTTTAAAACTATATTCATATTATCAAATGTTTCAAGGTCAATACAAACATTATATCCAACATATGTAGACATATTAATTCCCATTGCACCTGGAGTTGATTCTGAAACTGCAAGCATTGTTGAAAGCTCAGTTTGAGTAAACCAACCAGTTGATACACCAAGCTCTTGTAGGAATGGGAATGTTGCAAGTCCACCACCGAATGCACAGAAGCCAATTCTAAAGAAATTAAAATAAATATCAAAGAATACTGGAGATGATGTAGTTATTAAAACAAATGTACATGCAAACATTATTAACCATAAGAATGATGTTGCAAACATACCTTCTCTATATTTCTTATTTTTAACAAATATAAATGAAATATATCCTAATACACCAACTAATGCACCAACAACAAAACCAGATATAAAAGAAAGAATATTTTTCTTTTTTTCTTCTTTTGAAGAAAAAATTACTGTATCATCCTTAACTAAATTAGTAGTTTTAGTTTCTTCTTGATAGTCCTTAACTATATCTTCTTCAATTTTATTATTTTCATAATATTCTTTTTCTTCAGGATTAATAGTCTTTCCATCATCAATAGGTTTTATATTTTCTACTTTCTTCTTTTCATTTTTTTCCTTTAAAAATGAAACTAAAATTCCATAAAAAGCAGCTAAAATAACATATACATATAAAGGAATTATATTAAAAATAATTGACATTAAAGCTACAAATGTTGCAATTAAAACGCCCCATTTATCAACAATTGATTTCTTAGATAATTTAATTATCGCAGATAAAATTAATACAACAACTACGACATTAACACCAGCAATTGCATTTTTTACAAAAGGATTTTCACTAAAATTTGTTAAAAGTGAAGCAATAATAAAAATTATTATAAAAGCTGGGAACACGAAACCTAATGTAGCAACAATACCACCTAGCATTCCTGCAATCTTATAGCCAATAAAAGTAGAAACATTTACTGCGATTGCACCAGGTGTACACTGTCCTACTGCATAATAATTTGCTAGCTCTTCTTCAGTTGCCCAACCTCTTTTATCACATAATTCTCTTGTTAATAATGGTAATAAAGCATAGCCACCACCAAAATTAACTACACCAAGCTTAAAAAATAAAGCAAAAAGCATTATTATCTTTTTAACATATGAAACTCTTTGTAAGTCATATTTAGGATTTTTTATATTGATATTATTTTCCATATAAAGACCTCCATCTAGTTCATTTTTAAAAAAAACACCCTATTTAATATATCATAAAATGCCCAATTAATAAAGGTTAAATAATATTATAACGCTTACTATATATTCTATTTTAAATATATTATTCAATAAAACTATAATATATACATATATTATTTGACTAGTTTTTTATTTATGTGATATAATAACAATATCTATTGGCTTTGTACGAATAACAACCAATAAATGGAGGTACAAAATTATGAAAGGTTTTGAAAAATATTCTAAAGGTTATTTCCTTCCACCCGTTTCATGTAATGATTGGGTAAAAAAGGATTATATTGATCATGCACCTATTTGGTGTAGTGTTGATTTAAGAGATGGCAATCAGGCATTAGTAAAGCCAATGTCATTAGATCAAAAGGTAGAATTTTTTAAACTGTTAGTTAAAATTGGTTTCAAGCAAATTGAAGTTGGCTTCCCTGCTGCTTCTGAAACTGAATATGAATTCTTAAGAACATTAATTGATGGTGATATGATTCCAGATGATGTTACAATTCAAGTTTTAACACAGGCAAGACCTCATATCATTAAGAAAACATTTAAGGCTCTTGAAGGTTGCAAGCAAGCAATTGTACATTTATACAATTCTACTTCAGTTGCTCAAAGAGAACAGGTATTTAAAAAATCTAAGGAAGAAATTAAGGAATTAGCTGTTGAAGGAGCTAAAATGCTAGTTGAGCTTGCTGCTGAAACAAATGGTAATTTCTTATATGAATATTCACCTGAATCATTTACAGGTACTGAAGTTGATTATGCTTTAGAAGTATGTAATGCAGTAATTGATGTATTTAAACCAACAAAGGATAAAAAGGTTATAATCAATCTTCCTGCTACTGTTGAAATGTCTTTACCTCATGTATATGCTCAACAAATTGAATTCTTCTCTAAGAATTTACATGAAAGAGAAAATGTATTAATCTCACTTCACCCACATAATGACCGCGGAACTGGTGTTGCAGATGCTGAACTAGGTCTTCTTGCTGGTGGAGATAGAATTGAAGGTACATTATTTGGTAATGGTGAAAGAACTGGTAATGTAGATATTATTACTCTTGCATTAAATATGTATACTCATGGTGTTGATCCGATCCTAGATTTCCATGATATGCCTGCAATTGTTAAATTATATGAATCAGTTACTGAAATGAAGGTTTATGAAAGACAACCATATTCTGGAAAGTTCGTATTTGCTGCTTTCTCTGGTTCACACCAAGATGCTATTTCTAAGGGTATGAAGTATCGTAAAGCAAATAAGATTAATGAATGGAATGTTCCATATCTTCCACTTGATCCATCTGATATTTCAAGAGAATATAGTGCTGATGTAATTAGAATTAATTCTCAATCAGGTAAAGGTGGTATTTGCTATATACTAGAAACTAACTTTGGTCTTGAAATCCCTACAAAGATGAGAGAAACTGTTGGTTATTTAGTAAAAGATGTATCTGATAAGAATCACACTGAATTAACACCTAACGATGTAAATTCTATATTCTTAGATAACTTCGTTAACCTAAAAGCTCCACTTGCATTAAATGAATATCATTTCATTCGTGAAGATAAGACATTTAAAGTAATGCTTTCAACATTAATGAATGGTAAGCAAGATAATACATTAGCTGAAGGTAATGGTAGATTAGATGCTGTATCTAACGCAATAAAAGCATGCTATAACCTAGATTATGTACTAACTAATTATTCAGAGCATTCATTAGAATCAACTTCTAAGAGTGAAGCTGCAGCTTATGTTTCAGTTAAATTTGGAGATAAGGAATATTGGGGTACTGGTATTCAAGATGATATTATTGCAGCATCTATTCTTGCATTAATTTCTGCAATTAATAATTATTTCAATCATAAAAATGACTAACCTTATGGTTAGTTATTTTTTTTTATAAAAAATAGCACATATCAGCCGATATGTGCTTCTTCTTTTTCATCTTTAGTTGTTATAACACTTTCAATAAATAATTTTTCCATGTTTTTATAGGCACCAAATACGACTACAATATCATTTTCTAAAATTACTGTATCCTTATCAACCTTAATTGAAGTATCGCCACGTTTAATTGTTAATACATTTAAATCATAAACATTTTTAATACCAGATTTAATAAGTGGTGTATTTACTAATTCATTTGGTACAATATTAACCTCAATTTCAGTAATTGCATCATCACCATAATTATCAATTACAGTAATTGAATTCTTAATTGATAGGTCATCTTCTTCACTTACATTCTTTGTAACATCAAAGAAATCTTCAATTAATTTTTTAGGTCCAAAAACTAATATAACATCCTTCTTTTGAATAACAGTATCTTTAGTAATAATTATTGTTCTTTTATTTCTTTGTAGCATCATTATATTTAAATGATATCTTGCTTTTAGGTTTGATTGAGCTAATGTTTTACCTACTAATTCTTCAGGAACAATATTAATTGTTACTTCTTCAATTGCATCAGAACCATATGCATCTAATTGTGTAATAACATTATTAGTTGAATTAACATGGAAGAATGTGTTTGCAACCCATTCAACAAACTTTTCAAATAATTTTGTTGTTATAGGTAATTTAAATAATATTAAAATTAAAAAGAATGCTGCGAATGAAACTCCAATCCACTTTGCATGCTCTAAGTAATTAGCATCTGTATTTTGTAATTTAGTAAATAGGTTAATTATTAATGAGATAATTACAACTGAGAATAATGTACCAGTAATCATTGCTGCAGAAGCAATTCTTCTTCTTATTCTTGAAGATGTAATTATTTCGGACTCACTTGTAGTAAATCCGGCTGTTGTGATCATAGAAATAACTTGAAACTTAGCTTTTTCTTTTGTTAATCCAGTCATTCTAAATAATATTGTATATAATTCCATTGCTATCAAATATATTAAGAATACACCTAATATTAAAATTATTGCAGAAACTAATTCCATAATTAATTATTCCTCCATACAAATTAATTATATAAATTTTTTAATAAAATTAAAAGTAAATACATAAAAAAGCTTATAAAAAAGTGAAATCCTCGTTCCTATTGGGGGACAGAAACGAGGACTTCATTAAGAGATTGTTTGTTTTAAATTAGGTAGAATAATGTATTTTAGTACTTATGAAATTTGGGGGAATACATAATCTAAATATTTACATTACCTATCTAATTCATCAATTATTATATCACAAAAATGTAGACAAATGTAGGACAAATTTACGCTTTTTTAAATTATTTTTTGTACTTTAATCCAGCTTTGAATGCTTCTCCTGCAATTTCACCACTTAATAGTAGATAATTATGGTTGATTGGGTCAAAAGATATCGCATTTAACTTCTTTGGATCAACATTTCCATCTGTTAAAATTTTTTCATCTGCTTGTATTGCAACTATATCACCAATGACATGGTAATCCTCATCAATACTTCTTACCTTACATTCTAATGTTAATGGATATTCCTTAAATAAAGGTGCATTTACATTAGGAGCTTTCATTGGTGTAAGTCCTGCATTCTTTATTTTATTAGGTTCTTTTTCAAAAGATACTAAGCCAACATAATCTGATGCTTCTAATGTATCTTTAGTTGCGAAAGCTAAAGTGAATGCTTTATTTAATTCTAAATTATCTGTTGTTTTATGATGGCCTAAGTTTAATATTACTGTATTATAATCATAAATCGTTGCCCAAGCAGCATTCATTGCGTTAGCGTTCATATTTTCATCATATGTTCCAATTATTGTTACAGGTAATGGATAAAACCATGTGTTCTTTTTAAATTCTTTCATTTTATTTACTCCTTATTTGAAAATACTGGGAATTTAGAATATTCCTTATAATCATTATCTTTAATATTATCTAATTTTTTCATATCATCATCTGATATTGTAAAATCTAGATTTAAATTATCTTTTATATGTTCATTGCTTGTAGCCTTAGGTAGTGGAATTAATCCGTGCTGCATTAGATATTTTATACAAATATTTGTAGGCTTAACACCATACCAATCTGCCATTTTAATTATTTCTTTATTATTTAAAATTGGCCCATGTCCAAATGGAGAATATGCTTCAACAATAATTCCATTCTTCTTGCAATAATTAATTAAATCAAAAGGCATATTACCAATATGAGCTAATATTTGATTAACCATTGGTTTAACATTACAATTATTTAAGATATTTTCTAAATCATCAATCATGAAATTAGAAACTCCTATTGCTCTAACGCGTCCATATAGGTATTCTTCTTCAAGCATACCCCATATTTCAAGATTTTCTTTAAAATATCTCTTATTCTTATCCTTCCATTCACCCCAAGGTTGTGGAGAATGTATAAGCATTAGGTCTATTGCACCAATATCTAGCTTTTTATAAGAATCCTGGAAACATTTTTTAGCATCTTTAATATTTTTTACATTACCATCTAATTTTGTTGTAACAAAAATATAATTTCTAGGGTATCCAGAATCTCTTATTGCTGCACCAACACCTTTTTCATTTCCATAGGCTTCTGCAGTATCTATTAAATTATATCCTAAATCTATTGCATTTTTAACAATATCTTTGACTTCTTTGTCATCAATCATCCATGTTCCAAAGCCAATCTCAGGTATAATAACTCCATTATTTAATTTGAATTCCAAAATCGTTCACCTCTATTTATTATTATAATATTATTTAATTTATTAAAAAAGATGTTATTATTAATATAGTCAAAAAATATTGACATAATTTTGTATTTACACTATAATAATAGATGTAAGTTTACAATTGTTAATTAAATAAGGAGGTCAAATTTATGGAAACAAAAACATTACACTCTTCTAAAGAATATATTATAGAAGCATTCTTTATTATTCTAAAAACCAAATCAGTTGATAAAATTACAATTCTTGAGGTTTGCGCAAAGGCTGGTGTTTCAAGAGTAACTTTTTATAAATATTTTAAAACAAAAACTGATATTATTAATGGATATTTTAAAGCTAATGAAGAATTCTTTAAAGCTCAGTTTAATGAATTAGATTTAAATGATGTTAACATTTTTAGAACAGTTACTACAAGAACATTAGAAAATTTAAGATCTAATAAAGAAAAGATGCAAGCTTTAATAAATAATCATATGGAACAATTATATCTTGATATTATAACTACTACTTTCTTAGATTCTATTGAAGATAAATCTAATCAAGAATATAAGATTATGGCACATATCTATGCAGGTGCATTATATAGTCTTGCAATAATGTGGATTAAAGACGATTGTAAAGATTCAATCGACGATATTATTAAAGCATTATGTAATTCTTTAAAGGCTGCACCAAATTTCAGCTTATAGAATCAAAAGGCTAAAATCAAAAGATTTTAGTCTTTTTTTATCCTAAAGCAATATCTAGTGACATCATAACAACAAATCCTATTGCTAAGCCTATTGTACCTAAGTTTGAATGTTCTCCTTCATTATATTCAGGTATTAATTCTTCTGATACAACATAAATCATAGCACCTGCGGCAAAAGATAATGTATAAGGAAGAATGAATTGAGTGAATGATGTTAAAAGAATTGCAAGTAATGATGCAACAGGTTCTACTGCTCCTGATAATGTTCCTAAAGCGAACGCTTTTAATTTTGATACGCCAGTTTCCTTTAAAGGCATTGAAATAATAGCACCCTCAGGGAAATTTTGAATTGCAATACCAATTGCTAAAGTTAGTGCTGCACCTTCTGAAATAGTACCTGAGATTACACCAGCAAGTAATACACCTACTGCTAAGCCTTCTGGAATATTATGAATAGTTACCGCAAGTAGCATTTTTGAAGTTTTACTTAATTTTGCTTTATTAGGTCCTTCTTCTGTAGCATCTAAATGTGTATGTGGAGTTACTACATCTAAGAATAATAAGAATAAGATTCCAACAATAAATCCAATTGATGGTGCTAGCCACTTTAAGTAGTCGTTATCACCAAATGAATTAATAGCTGGTTCTAAAAGACTCCATATTGATGCAGCAATCATAACTCCTGATGCAAATCCCAATAAAACTTTTAATAATTTAGTATTTAATTCTTTTTTTAATAAAAATACCATTGCTGAACCTAGCATAGTTCCTAAAAATGGAATTACTAAAGCCAATACTAATTTCCAAGATAATATAAATTCAAAAAACATATTATCACTCCTTTCATCATTTATTAATTGAATAGTTTATCAATTATTGAATTATTGCTTATTTTAAAGGATGAGTTTAACTCATCCTACATTAATTTTTTTATGCTTTAATTGCACTAATAAAGCTGTCGAAATCTCCTTCAATTTCATCAGCACCACCAGATGAAATAATAGAACCTAAAACATTTAAGCCTTGGCTTGATGCTTCACTTAACCAATTGTTCATCCATTCTCCGCCGCCCCAGCCGTATGCACCGAAGAATGCATATTTCTTATCTTGACCCTTAGACACTAATTCATCATAGAAAGGTCTAAATTCTGTATCTTCTAATTCTTCAGCTCCCATCGCAGGACAACCTAGAATTAAAGTATCATACTTTAAAGCCTCATCAACAGTTACATCAGATACCTTTTTTGCTTCAACACCTAATGTATTAGAAATTTTTTCTGCAATTGCTTCAGTATTACCTGTAGCTGACCAATAAATAACTACTGCGTTCATCATAATCCTCCTCTATACCCTCATAAAATTCTCAATTGAGTAGCCTCTATTTAGAAGCCTAATAACGCAATCACGGCATTTTGTATAACGATTAAAAATCTCAAGCTTAAGTTCTAAATTAGAATACACCTTCCAATATCCTGTATGAATGCATCTCTTATCTTTATTAATGAAATGTAGTACATCAGATAAATCATATCCTAAAAATACACCAATTTCATGTGGAAACTCTTGTTTAGTTATCATTCTTATTTCCAAACAATCTAGCAATGTGTCTATATCCTTAATGTAAGGATACCCTTCTTTCTTTAAAAACATCATAGTGTCTTCATTAAATAGTGTTTTCTCCAAGAGCTTTGTTCTATAAATTAGTATTAAACACCTATCTTCTTCTTTTTTCATAATTCTAAAACATATTCTTGGACCAAACTTCTTATTTAATTCTAAAACTTCTTTTTCAATATCAAAATCTCTTATAGAAAGACTAACTAAATTGGAAGGTTTAATTCCACATAATGCTGGTGAACAATGTAATGCAAATTCACGCTCAAGATTTTTACTCATTATTACAACTCCTTAATTAGTTATAGCTAACTACTTTTTTTAAAAATAATAAGTTAGTATTAACTAACCTAATTAAATTATAATACTTTTTTCTATTATGTCAAGGTAAATAAAATAAAAAAATGGTGGAATTAATCCACCATAAATTTACTTTAACATAATGTCATCAATTGGCTTGCCAGGAGCAACCATTGGTAATACCTTTTCATCTGTTAAAACATATGCATTGATAAGTGCAGGACGTCTGTTCTTAACAGCTAATTCTACTGCATGCTTATATTCTTCTTTTGTTTTTGCTTCATAATAATCAATCTTAAATGCCTTACATAATGCTTCATAATCAAGATTGTTATCTAATGTTGTTTGAGAATATCTCTTTCCATAGAATGCAGTTTGCCATTGTCTAACCATACCTAAAACATTATTGTTTGCAATAACTTCAATAATAGGTAGGTTGTTTCTTGAAACAGTTAATAATTCATTACAATTCATACGGAATGAACCATCACCAGCAATATTAAATACAATTGCATCAGGGTTACCAATTTGTGTACCAATTGCAGCACCTAAGCCATATCCCATTGTACCAAGACCACCGGATGTAATTAAACGATGTGGCTTAGTATAAGTGAAATATTGACAAGCCCATAATTGATGTTGTCCTACTTCTGTTGCAATAAAGCAATCACCCTTAGTAACTTCATAAATAGCTTCCATGAAATATCTAGGCTTTAATTGATCAGATACTTGGTTATCCTTAAAAATATTCTTCCATGTACCAACTAAAGCTAACCATTGAGGATTCTTCTTTGGTAATAAATATTTTTTAACTCTAACTAAGAATTCCTTCATATCCATAACTAATGGATAATCATCCTTAATATTCTTATCAATTTCTGCTAAATCAATATCAACATGTACAATTTTTGCATTTTCTGCAAAATGTCTATGATTTGATAATACACGATCACTAAATCTAACACCAAATGCTAATAATAAATCACATTCAACAACACTCTTATTAGATGCAACTGTACCGTGCATACCAATTAGCCCTGTTGATAATGGGCTTGTTTGGTCAAATGCACCAATACCCATTAATGATGTAGATGTTGGGATATCCATCATTTCTGCAAATTCTGTTAATTCTTTTGCTGCATTACTTCTAATAACTCCTCCACCTGCATAAATGAATGGCTTCTTTGCGTTATTAATAAGCTCTGCTACTTCCTTAATCTTATCTTCTGAGACTTCCTTTACTGGCTTTACTTGCTTTTCAAAATCTATCTTCTTTGGAGTAAATTCAGTAACTGCTGCTGTAATATCCTTTGGAATATCGATTAATACTGGACCTGGACGACCAGATCTAGCAATTTCGAATGCTTCACGGATAGTATCAGCAAGCTTCTTTACATCTTTTACAATGTAATTATGCTTTGTAATAGGCATTGTAATGCCTGCAATATCTACTTCCTGAAATGAATCCTTACCTAAAGAACTTGTACCTACATTTCCTGTGATTGCAACCATAGGAACTGAATCCATATATGCTGTTGCAATACCAGTAACAAGATTTGTTGCACCAGGTCCTGAAGTTGCAAGGCATACACCAGTCTTACCTGTAGATCTTGCGTAACCATCTGCAGCGTGAGATGCACCCTGCTCATGGCTTGTTAATATATGAGTAATTCTATCTTGATTCTTGTATAACTCATCATAGATATTTAATATAGCTCCACCTGGGTAACCAAATATAGTATCTACACCCTGTTCAACAAGACACTCAATAAGAATCTGTGAACCATTAAGCTTCATAACTTTCACCTCTTTAATTCATTATTAATCTTCATCTGAGAAGATTGCGCCGCTAGCAGCTGATGTTACAAGCTTTCTATAACGCTTTAGATAACCAGTTACTGGCTTTAATACCATTTTAAAGTTCTTACGTCTTTCATTAATTACTTCATCTGAAACTAATAATTCAATTGTACATTTTATCATATCAATATGAATTTGGTCTCCGTCTTCAACTAAACCAATTAATCCACCTTCAGCAGCTTCTGGAGATACGTGGCCAATTGATGCACCACGTGTTGCACCTGAGAAACGACCATCTGTAATTAATGCAACATCCTTATCAAGTCCCATACCAGCAAGACGAGATGTAGGAGCAAGCATTTCTCTCATACCAGGTCCACCCTTAGGGCCTTCATAACGAATAACAACAATATCTCCCTTAGAAATCTTACCACCATCAATTGCAGCAATTGCTTCTTCTTCTGAATTAAAGCATTTAGCTGTACAAGTGTGAACTAACATATTAGGATCAACAGCACCACGCTTAACAACGCATCCATCTGGTGCTAAATTACCCTTTAATACTGCAATTCCACCTGTCTTTGAGAATGGATTATCTATTGGACGGATAATTTCAGGATTCTTATTTCTAGAAAGTTTTATATTTTCTCTAATAGTTTTTCCTGTAACAGTTGGTAAATCTAGATTTAGTGCACCAGGAATATTTGATAATTCCTTCATTACTGCAGAAATACCACCTGCTTCATTTAACTCTTCCATATAAGTATGTCCAGCTGGAGCTAAATGACATAAATTTGGTGTCTTATAAGAAATTTCATTTGCCATTTCTAAATTAATCTTAACACCTGCTTCATGAGCAATTGCTGGTAAATGAAGCATTGTATTAGTAGAGCATCCTAAAGCCATATCCATTGCTAATGCATTTCTAAATGACTTTTCATTAATGATGTCTCTAATTCTAACATTGTCTCTTACTAAATCCATAATTTTCATTCCGGATTTCTTAGCAAGACGTGTTCTATCCGCATAAACTGCAGGTATAGTACCATGACCAGGTAATGCAATACCTAATGATTCACACATACAGTTCATTGAATTTGCTGTATACATACCAGAGCATGAACCACATCCTGGACATGAATGATCTTCATATTCTCTTAATTCTTCTTCAGTGATTTGTCCAGATAAATACTTACCTACTGCTTCAAATGTTGATGATAAGCTTGTTTTCTTACCATTAACATGACCAGCAAGCATAGGTCCGCCTGAGCAAACAATTGTAGGAAGATTTAATCTACATGCGCCCATTAACATACCTGGAACAATTTTGTCACAGTTAGGGATTAAAACTAAACCATCAAATGCATGAGCCTTAGCCATACATTCAACTGAATCAGCAATAAGCTCACGAGTTACTAAAGAATATTTCATACCTTCGTGGCCCATTGCGATACCGTCACAAACACCGATTGCAGGTACAACAATTGGAGTACCACCATTCATAAGAATACCAGTTTTAACAGCTTCTGCAATTCTATCTAGCTGCTGATGACCTGGGACAATATCTGACTTAGCGCAGACAACTCCGATTAGTGGTCTTTCGATTTCTTCATCTGTAAATCCTAATGCTTTAAAAAGAGAACGGTTTGGAACCATTTCTGGTCTCTTTTTTACAATATCACTCTTCATTTATTTGTACCTCCAAAATTTAATCTTATTTAATAACTAAGCTTTCTTTAAATTACTTTAAAGCAGCAACAACTAATGCGCCCATTTCCTTAGTTCCAACCTTCTTAGATGGATCATCCTTTTCCTTATTGAAAATGTCACCAGTTCTATATCCGGCATTTAATACTTCATTAAC
Organism: Acholeplasmatales bacterium; assembly: GCA_016288855.1. Classification (GTDB taxonomy): domain Bacteria; phylum Bacillota_I; class Bacilli_A; order Acholeplasmatales; family Anaeroplasmataceae; genus Anaeroplasma. Next base: position 37,976 of record JAEELJ010000013.1, on the reverse strand, counting down.
TGCATCTTCAATAGCCTTAGCTTCCTTATCTAGACCTAATGAATATCTAAATAACATTGGTACTGATAAGATAGTTGCAAGTGGGTTAGCAAGATTCTTACCAGCAATATCTGGTGCAGAGCCATGAATAGGTTCATATAAACCTAATGTACCATCACCAAGTGATGCAGATGCTAACATACCAATTGAACCTGCAACCTGAGATGCTTCATCAGTTAAAATATCACCGAAAATGTTAGATGTAACGATTACATCAAATTGACGAGGATTTCTAACTAACTGCATTGCAGCATTATCTACATATAATTCAGATGTTTCAACATCAGTATATTCTAATTTAACTCTTTCAAATACTGATCTCCATAATCTAGAAGATTCAAGTACGTTTGCCTTATGTACGCAGCAAAGCTTCTTATTACGCTTTCTTGCAGCTTCAAAGCCCTTTCTTAAGATTCTTTCTACTTCAAATACAGAATACTTTTCTAAATCTGAAGCCCAAGTATCAGGCTTTGTAGTATCATATGCAGGTGAATTAGCCTTTTCACCAAAGTACATACCACCAGTTAATTCTCTTACAACTAAGATATCTAAGCCATCACCAATGATTTCTTCTTTTAATGGAGAAGTATGCTTTAGCTGTGGATATAATACAGCTGGTCTTAAGTTAGCATATAGCTTTAATGCACCACGGATTCCTAATAATCCCTTTTCAGGACGGTCACCATTAGTTAAATGATCCCACTTAGGACCACCAACTGCTCCTAATAAAACTGCATCAGATGCTAATGCAGCATCAATTGTATCTTGAGGAAGTGAAGTTCCATCAACATCAATTGCAATACCACCCATTCTCTTTTCGATGATATTGAATTCATATCCATAGATTTCACCAATTCTCTTCATTACCTTAACAGCTTCACCAACGATATCTGGACCGATACCATCACCAGGTAATGTAACAATATTAAAAGTCTTCTTACTCATTTTACTTAAATTCTCCTTTTTTAATTGTGTTAACTAATCCGCCATTTGCAATAATCTTTTGCATAAATGGTGGGAATGGAGCTGCCTGGAACTTATGTCCAGTTGATTCATTGATAATAACACCATTATCAAAATCTACTTCAACAATATCTCCATCCTTAATATCCTCAACTGCATCAGGACATTCCAAAATTGGAAGTCCGATATTAATTGAATTTCTATAGAAAATACGAGCAAATGTCTTTGCAATTACGCAAGAAATACCAGATGCCTTAATAGCGACAGGTGCATGTTCTCTTGATGAACCACAACCGAAATTCTTATCTGCAACCATGATATTACCTTTTTCAACTCTTTGAGCGAAAGGCTTCTTACCTGCGTTAATATCTTCTTTTGAATCTTCCATACAGTGCTTTGCAAGCTCTAATGGATCTGATGTATTTAAATATCTTGCTGGAATGATAACATCTGTATCGATGTCAGCACCATAGCAAATTACTTTTCCTTTTGCCTTTTCCATGATTAATCCTCCATATACTTGTCAGGGTTAGTAATATAACCTGTTAATGCACTTGCAGCTGCTGTAGAAGGAGATGCAAGATAAACCTCTGAATCAACATGACCCATACGACCTACGAAGTTACGGTTAGTTGTTGATACACATCTTTCGCCTGCAGCTAAGATACCCATATAACCACCTAAGCATGGTCCACATGTTGGAGTTGAAATTGCACAACCTGCTTCTACTAAATCCTGGATGATTCCTTCTGCAATTGCTTGTAAATAAATCTTTTGTGTACCAGGAATAATAATAACTCTTATATCCTTTGAAACTTTCTTACCTTTAATAATAGAATGTGCAATTCTTAAATCTTCCATACGACCATTTGTACATGAACCGATAACTACTTGGTCAATCTTTACTTCTTTTTCACCAATTTCATCAACTGTACGAGTATTTTCAGGTAGATGAGGGAATGCAACAGTTGGACGAATCTTTGATAAATCAATATCATAAACTTCATCATATTCTGCATCAGCATCTGCTTCATATACTACTGGAGTCTTCTTTGAATGATTCTTAATATAATCTAATGTTAATTCATCAACTGCAAAAATACCATTTTTAGCACCTGCTTCAATTGCCATATTTGCCATTGATAAACGAGAGTCCATAGATAAATTCTTAAGACCAGGTCCTGAGAATTCCATTGACTTATATAAGGCACCATCTACACCAATCATACCAATGATGTGTAAAATTACATCCTTACCTGAAACATCCTTATTTAACTTACCTGTTAAATTAAACTTTAATGCTGAAGGTACTTTAAACCAAGCCTTACCTGTTGCCATACCAGCAGCCATATCTGTAGAACCTACACCTGTTGAGAATGCACCTAATGCACCATATGTACAAGTATGAGAATCCGCACCGATAACGACATCACCTGCAACTACTAAGCCCTTTTCAGGTAATAATGCATGTTCGATACCCATTTGACCAACTTCAAAGAAGTTAACAACTCCCTTTTCACGAGCAAATTCTCTAATAAATTTGCATTGTTCAGCAGACTTAATATCCTTGTTTGGAACAAAGTGGTCAGGAACAATTGAAATCTTTTCCTTATCGAATACTTCTTCTTTACCAATATTGTTAAATACTTTTACTGCAACTGGTGTAGTAATATCGTTACCATGAACTAAATCAAGGTCACAAATAATTAACTGACCAGCTTTTACAGAATCTAAGCCAGCATGTGCTGCTAGAATCTTCTGTGTCATTGTCATTCCCATAGTTATTTATTCTCCTTATATAATTTATACTCAATAGCATCAGTTAAAGCCTTAAATGATGCTTCAATAATATCTCTTGATACACCAACTGTAGACCAAGTCATTTTACCATCTGTAAATTCAATAATAACTCTAGTCTTTGCAGCTGTAGCTGATTCTTTTCCATCTAAAATTCTAACCTTGTAATCTGATAGATGTACATCATTTAAGACAGGATAGAATGTACCAATAGCTTTTCTTAATGCCTTATTTAAGGCATCTACTGGACCATTACCGTTTGCTCCAGTTACCTCTTCTTTATCACCAACTGTTACATTGATAATTGCAGAAGCAGATAATTTGTCATTAATTAAAGGTCCTTCTCCAATTGTTTTAAAGTTATTTACTTTAAAATATGGACTAAAATCACCAAATGCTTTATGCACAATTAAAGCAAATGATGCATCTGCACCTTCAAACTGATATCCACCATATTCTAAATCCTTTATAGTTTTAATTATTTCAGTAAGTCTAGGATCATCCTTTGTAATATCAGGATATATTTTATTAATCTTAGCAAGGACAGTTGACTTACCTGCAACCTCACTAATTAAAAATCTTCTTTCGTTGCCAACAGCTTCAGGATTAATATGTTCAAATGATTTCGGATTTTTATAAACTCCATCCACATGCATACCAGCCTTGTGAGCAAATGAATGTGCACCAACAAAAGGCATACCACCATCAAGTGAGAAATTAGATATTTCTGCAACTTCTCTTGAAATTGATGTTAATTCCTTTATATTACCTTCTGGTAAACATTTATAACCACGCTTTAACTCTAAATTGGCTATAATTGTGGAAAGATTCGCATTACCACATCTTTCACCATATCCGAGTAAGGTACCCTGAACCTGAATACATCCAGCCTCTATAGCAAGAAGAGATAAGGCAACTGCCATACCACCATCATTATGTGCATGAATTCCAATTGGACATGAAACATTTTCCTTTACATCATTAATAATTTCTAATAATTCTGTTGGGAAAGTTCCACCATTTGTATCACACAAAATTAAGCATAAAGCTCCTGCTTTACAAGCTGTCTTTAATGTTTCTAAAGCATATTCTCTATTTGACTTATAACCATCAAAGAAATGCTCTGCGTCATAAAATACTTTCTTACCCTTTGACTTCAAAAAGGTAATGGTATCAAAAATCATATTTAAATTTTCTTCTTTGGTTGTATTAATAATCTCAGTAACATGGAAATCGCTAGATTTACCAAATATACAAACATATTCAGTATCAGCCTCAAGTAAAGCTAATAAATTAGCATCCTTACTTACATCCTGTCCTGCTCTTCTAGTACTACCAAATGCAACAAGCTTTGAATTTTTAAAATTAATGCTTTTAGCTTCTTTAAAAAATTCAAGGTCCTTTTTATTAGAACCAGGGTTACCAGCTTCAATAAATGATATACCTAATTCATCTAAAGCTTTTGCAATTTTAATTTTATCAGTAACCGAAAAGCTTATTCCTTCTGCTTGGGCACCATCTCTTAAAGTCGAATCAAATATACTGATTTCCTTCATGAAATACACCCCTTTTTTATGCAAGAAAAGTGGCAAGCCTTTTTATATGGCTTCCACTTTCTCACTATTAGTTAAATTAATAATTATAGATTAGTTATTGATTAACTTATCTGATTCATTATTCCAGCTATATAGCTTTCTAATTTCAGCACCAATCTTTTCAGCAGGATGTTCAGCTGCTTTTCTTCTTAATGCATTGAAGTGAACCTGATGAGAAGCATCTGACATATCTAATAAGAAGTCCTTAGCAAATGTACCATCTTGAATGTCAGCTAAAACCTTCTTCATTGCCTTCTTAGTATCTTCAGTAATGATCTTTGGTCCAGTGATATAATCACCATATTCAGCTGTATTAGAAATTGAATATCTCATACCAGCGAATCCTGACTGATAAATTAAGTCAACGATTAGCTTCATTTCATGAATACATTCAAAATATGCATTTCTTGGGTCATAACCAGCTTCACATAATACTTCGAAACCAGTTTGCATTAACTTGCATACACCACCACATAATACTGCTTGTTCACCGAATAAGTCAGTTTCAGTTTCTGTACGGAATGTAGTTTCAAGTAAACCAGCTCTAGCACCACCAATACCAGCACCATAAGCCTTAGCTAAATCCCAAGCCTTACCAGTTGCATCTTGATATACAGCGATTAAGCAAGGAGTACCCTTACCAGCTTGATATTCAGATCTAACTGTATGACCAGGAGCCTTAGGAGCGATCATAGCAACATCTACATCCTTTGGTGGAACAATTGTACCAAAATGAATAGCGAAACCATGTGCGAACATTAACATCATACCTGGACGTAGGTTTGGTGCAATATCCTTCTTATACATATCAGCTTGCTTTTCATCGTTGATTAAGATCATAACGATATCAGCCTTCTTAACTGCTTCTGCAGTTTCATAAACTTCTAAACCTTGCTTCTTAGCCTTTTCAGCTGACTTAGAGCCCTTGTATAAACCAACAATTACATTAGCACCAGAATCCTTAAGATTTAATGCATGTGCATGTCCTTGTGAACCATAACCGATAATAGCAATTGTCTTACCATTTAATTGATTGAAATCACAATCCTTTTGATAATAGATTTTTGCTGTTGCATTCTTTAAAACTTCTTCATATGTCATCATAATATTTTTTCATTCTCCTTAAATTTTTTATTAGTTTTCTAAATTATACTTTTTAAGTTGACCTAAACCACGGTCTAAGGCAACTGTACCTGTTCTAATGACTTCTTTGATACCAAATTCATCTAGCATCTTAATCATAGCAGTGATTTTGCCTCTGTCACCTGTTACTTCAAAAATAACTGTGCTACTAGTAACATCTATGACGTGAGCTCTAAATATATTAGCAATTTCTAATACTTCAGTTCTCTTTTTAGCTGGGCAATCAACCTTTACAAGAGCAAGCTCGCGTTGTACTGAATTATCTTCAAAGCACTCAGAAATGGCTTGTACATCCATAAGTTTTGCTAACTGATGCTTAATTTGTTCAAATTCAACATCATCGCATTCAACTACGATAGTCATTCTTGCTAGTTCTCTATCCTCAGTAGTACCTGATACAATACTTTCAATAGAGAAACCACGTCTTGAGAACAATCCAGATACTCTAGATAAAACGCCCATATGATTATTTACTAATACTGATAATGTGTGTCTTGCCACTATATAGCCCCCTTTCAAATGTATATACTCTTATAAGTTATAAAGTATAAAAATAGCTTATAATTTCTAGGCATTTTTTTAATATACGTTTGTAATTATAAATGATTTAAAATTTTATGTCAACGAAATTATGACCTGTTTTCGTATAGAATTTTTACATTTTTTATATTATTGAAATAAAATTTAGTTTCTATTTTTATACTTCTAATTTTATTCAATGAAAATCTTTTTTTCACAAATAATTAAAATATAATTCAATTCCGTGAAAACGTTTTATTTTTTTCTGTTATAAAATCACATAAATTGCACCAGGATTTTTAGTCTTTTTTTCTTCTTCTGGTATCCTAAAACCATATTTAAATGATTGATACTTAGAAGAAAAAATATCTAAATCAGACCCTAGGATATAATCTTTAATATAATTCTTATCTTTTAATTCACTAAGGTATTCTAATATAGCTGTTTTAATTCTATGCTTATTTGATGATGAACCATACCCTACTATGGCACATAGTAATTTATCTTTATCTTTTCTTGCTATTATAATACCTTGATCAAGCTCATATTTTGCAATTTCTATAGTTTCTTTATTTGAATGAATATCAATTATATACATTATTATAATCCTTTAAAAACAAAATTACCATTCTTCATTATTTCTATTTCTCTACCATCTTCTAGTAATGCACTACATTCAGTATCATAATAACCAAATACTAAATCAATATGGTTTAATGACTCATTAATATTTTCAGTATCATTACTAGTGTTTTTAAAGCCTTCACCTAACGCTATATGACATCCTGCATTCTCATCTAATAATGTTGAATAAAATATAAATGGATTAAATCCATCAACAATAGAAACCTCACCTATATATTGTAATGTTTTATCAATACCTACTATATTTTCTAATCCTTCGTTATAAACAATCCTACCATCCTTAAAAATAAGCATGTAGCTATCTATTTTACTTCCTTTATAATAAAGTGGCTTTGAGGATATAATAGTTCCATTAACATCATATTTATTAGGCGATGTAAATAATTCAAGGCAAGGTATATTTGCTTGATATGGCTTACCATCTAAATATCTATCTAAAAACTTAAAATTCTTATTCATACCAAAGGTAATATTAGTTCCTAAGGATGTTTTAAAATTTAAGTATTTAATATTAAGTGAATTTAATAAATTTTTATATTTAAATATTGGTGACTCCTTATAAGATAATTCAAATATCTTTTCCCATAACTCATCCATAGATAAGTTAAGTTTTAAAGCCCATATTTGATTTGGCACTGCAATTGTAGTATGAGGATTATATAAGAAATAATCCTGTAAAAATCTTAATCTATATGTATTAGATAAATATCTTTCAACTGCATCTGTTCTAGTAATTGGCATTGTAAATGGAGATATTATTCTTATTCTTTTAAATTTCTTTAAAATTAATGTTTTATAATTTTTAATTTTATTATTTAGATAATATTCCCAATCATGATTTATTTCTAATTCCAAATCTTCCCCGTCATTATAAGAAATATAAATATTATTTGTATATTCCTTTAATACTTCAATTAAAATTGAAATAAAAGAGATGATTGATGTTGAGGCAACAACCTCAACATAATCATCCTTTTCAATGTTAATTCCTTTTTCTATGCAGTATTTGAAATAATCCTTTATTTGATTATTTATCTTCATCAGATCTTGTACATACATTACATGCATTTTCAGGTAATGCATATTCATCAATTGCAAATCTAGCCTTAGTATAACGAATAATAGCATCAACACACTGATCTACGCCAACCTTAGAATTAATACATAAATCGTAGTTATCAGCCTTACCCCATTCTCTTTCATCTGTATAGAAATTATAATAAGCCTTTCTCTTCTTATCCATCTTTCTTACATGTGCATTAACCTTATTAGATGGAATATGATAATAAGTAATAGCTCTATAGCATCTTTCATCGAATGGTGCACAAATAAAGATATTTACTAAATCCTTTCTATCTCTTAAAACATAATCTGCACATCTACCAACGATTACGCATGATTCTGGTTCATCAGCAATTTTCTTAATTGCATCAAATTGTGCTAAGAAAACCTTTTGGCCTAAAGACATATCATATGAATACATTCCTACAGCTGAACCAAAGAATGAATCTTTCTTTTCATCATAAGCCTTGAATACAGCTTCACTTAAGCCTGATTTCTTTGCAGCTTCTGTTAATAATTCATTATCATAAAATTTAATCCCCATTTTCTCAGCAACTTTTTTTGCGATGAATCTTCCTCCAGATCCATATTCTCTACCGATTGTTATAATAAATTTCATATAGTATCACCTCTAATGATATTATATCACATTAAAATTTAAATTTTAAGAGCATTTTAGTTCCAAAATAAAAAAGACCCAGGAAACCTGAATCTTTTTCGTACAATTAAATAATAATACCATTAGTATGATCAATTTCATGCTGAATAACTTCTGCAGTAAATCCAGAGAAGCTTTTCTTCTTTAATTTGAAGTTCTTATCATAGTATTCAACCTTAATTCTTCTATAACGTTTTATAGGATGCATCTCATCTAAAGAAAGGCAGCCTTCTGCAACATTATATGGGAATTCAGCCTTAGTAATAACTGGGTTAATCATTACAATAGTCTTCTTTTCTTCTTGGTCTTCTAAAATGATTGCTCTTTTGTTATAACCAATCATATTAGCTGCAAGGCCAACGCAATCTTTTCTATTAGCCTTAAAAGTATCTTCTAAATCTGTAATAACATTCATATCCATTGCAGTCATATCCTCTGCCTTTAAGAATATATGTTCACCTTTAATTATATCTTTTACCATAGTCTTATTCCTCTACTCCTAAATTCTTTTTTATTTTACCAACAAGGTCACCCTTAGCTAAGGTATATGCTTGATTGATAATTGATGTAAAAGTTTCTGCAACTCCAGCACCATGAGCCTTAATAACTATTTTATTAACGCCTAATAATACTGCGCCACCTTGAGTATTATAATCGAATTTACTTCTTAAGTTAAGTAGCATTTTTGAAATAGATTTTTGAACCTCTAAGGATTCATTCTTAGACATTTCTAAAATTTCTTTTGCAACAACTCCTGCAGTACCCTCAATTGTCTTTAATGCGATATTTCCCATTAAGCCATCGCAAACAATTACATCTGAATCACTATATAAAATATTTTTGCCTTCAACATTGCCAATAAAATTATTAGGCATGATTTTTTTAAGTTCCTGGTGAGCTTCTTTTATAACATCATTACCTTTCTTTTCTTCAGCTCCATTTGAAAGCAATCCAACCTTAGGCGTTAAAACACCTCTAGCTTCCATATAAGCTACACCCATTTTTGCAAAATCTAATAATTGATCTACTCTACAATCAACGTTTGCACCACAATCCACAATACAAAATTCCTTCTTACCTGCAATAATTGGAGATAAGGCAGGACGAATATGTGTAACTGTTTTTAAAATGAATACTGATGAAACTAAAACCGCACCTGTAGATCCACAAGATAAAAATGCACTTATATCATCATTATCTCGACATAAATTAAGTCCCTTAACTAAGCTCGAATCCTTCTTTTCACGGAATGCTTTAGTAGGTATATCATAATTTGTAATTTCTACATTACAATCTATAACTTCCAATTGATTCTTATTGTAAGACATAGAATCTAGCTTTTCTTTAATATCATTTAATGGTGCTAAAACATAACAAAATACATCAGGATTATTATTTATTGCATCAATAACACCTGAAATTAAATCTATAGGCTTATTATCTGCGCCCATTAAATCACAAACAACCTTTATCATAAAAAACTCCTTTATATAAATAATTTAAGGGGATTTCCTCCCCTTAAAATTAGTTTTCTTTTAATTCCTTTAATTGTTGAACAATTTGATCTAATTGATCATTTAGCTTTTCAATCTTTTCTTCTGCTTCCTTGATAGCCTTATTAGAATTATTTGAATTTTCGGCAATAATTTCTTGAGATTCAATTAAAGATAAAACAGTCTTTTGCTGCTTTTCTAAATCTGCAATTTTTTCTTCCTTTTCTCTTAATTCCTTAAAATATTTTTGCTGTGCCTTTAGCTTATCCTCTGGTAGATAAAAATTTACATAACCACAATTTAAGCAAATTAGCATATCAAATTCCTTTGACTTCATTTGAGCCTTAAAGAAGTCTTGTTTACCGCAACTAACACATTTCATAATAAATTCTCCTCCAACTTAAAATATAATATTATTATAACTCAAATATATCTAAATTAATAGTATTACTAACTATTTGTTATAATTTTTCCTAAAAAATTTAATAAATCTATTATATAATTTAAGTATAAATTCACATCATTTATCTTTGATATGAATAGAAAGGATAAAATCAAAAAGATATTAAATGATTTATTTTGATTAAGTGATTATATGTTTATATTGTTATCTTATTTTAAAAATTACAAGCTTAGACTATTTTTCACAACAATAATCAAAATAATAGGTACATTAACAGAATTAGTAATACCCTTAATTTTAGCATATATTTTAAAAACAGTTATTCCAGATGTAATGAATAATCCAGATATTAATGGTAATTATAATATTACACCTGTAATACTTTATGGATCTTTAATGGTATTGAGCGCTTTAATGTTCGTATTATTTAACGTTATTGCGAATAGAATGGCTTCTAAAACCTCTACTTTAATTGTAGAATGTGAAAGAAATAAATTATATAAAAAAATAATGTCATTAAAGCTTAAGGATATTGATGATATTACAATACCATCCCTAGTATCTAGATTATCTACTGATACATATCATCTTTATAATTCATTAAACACATTACAAAGATTAGGTATAAGATCTACTTTCTTATTTATAGGTGGAATAATTGTTTGTTCATTCCTAAATATTAAGCTTACTTTAGTATTCTATGTTTTAGCTCCAATAATACTTCTTTTAATATTTATTATTTCAAAAATTGGTATTAAATTTTTTACAAAAATACAAAATAAAGGTGACTCCTTAGTTAGAGTTGTAAGAGAAAATATTAGTGGTGCAAGAGTAATTAAAGCACTATCTAAAGAGGATTATGAAAGAGGAAGATATAATAAATTAAATAAAGAGGTATTTGATTTGGAAATCAAATCCTCTTATGCCATGACATTATTAAATCCAATAATAAATTATATTCTAAATCTTGCAATGTGTAGTGTATTACTTATTGGTGCATATGAAATCAATAAAACAAATCTTGATGTTGCAACACTAATCGCATTTATTTCCTATTTCACTATAATATCTAATTCAATTGTTTCTATTTCTAGAATATTTGAACAATTATCAAAGGGATATACTTCATCAATTAGAATGAGATATGTATTAGATATAAAAATCGAAAGAGAAACTATTGAGCCCAAATATTCAGATGCTTTTATTGAATTTAAAAATGTTACATTCTCATACAATAAGAATGGAGAAAATGCAATTAATGACATTAATTTCAAAATAAATAAGGGTGAAACATTAGGTATTATTGGTTCTACAGGTAGTGGTAAATCAACAATTCTAAATTTAATTATGGGCTTTTATGACTATTATAGTGGTGAGGTTTATATATTAAATCAAGATATTAAATCACTTTCTTTAAAGGATATTGCTGAATCATCCTCATCAGTATTACAATCAGATATCTTATTCAATCAATCTATAAGAGAAAATTTAGTATTTGATAGAGATATTAGTGATGATGAAATAATTGAGGTATTAAAGGACACTGACGCTTATGAATTTATAAGTAGATTCCCTGATGGATTAAATCATATTATTGCATCTAAGGGAAATGACCTTTCTGGTGGTCAGAAGCAAAGATTATTAATAGCTCGTGCGATATTACAAAAATCTAAAATTTTAATTCTAGACGACTCTTCAAGTGCATTAGATTATAAGACTGATGCAATAATCAGAAAAAACATTAAAAAATATGATGTTACTACTATTATTGTTGCACAAAGAGTATCATCTGTAATGAATCAATCAAAGATTATAGTTATGGATGATGGTATAGAAATTGGATATGGTACACATGAAAAATTATTAGAAACATGTAAGGAATATAAATTAATATATGATGTACAGATGGGAGATGATTCAAATGGCTAAGGTCGGTGGAATGCGTAAACCATCTGGTAAAGTTGAACACGCAAAGGATAAGAAAAAAACCTTATTAAGATTATTTAAATATCTTGGAAAATATAAGGGATTAATTATATTTGCGATTCTAATAACAATTATATATAATGTCTTAAATCTACTTACTCCTATTATGCAAGGATACTTATTAGATTATATTAAAGAGCAATTAGATACTGATTCTTCTATCAATTATGATATTGTATTAGGATATATAATTAATATGATAATTATATTCACATTATCATTTGTTCTAACATATATTGGAAATTTAATTATTACTAGAGTATCTAAAAAAATAGTTACAACACTAAGACATGACTCATTTGATTCATTATCTAAAATGAGTGTATCTTATTTTGATCATAATCAAATTGGAGATATTATATCAGTAATGTCTTATGACATTGATACAGTATCTACATCATTATCTAATGATGTTGTAACCTTATTCTCTTCATTCATTCAAATAGTTGGTTCATTAATTCTAATGATATCAATATCATGGAAATTATGCTTAGTATTTGCGTTCACATTACCAATTACTATCTTATTTTCTAGAATTATGCTAAAAAGATTACACCCACTATTCCGCAAGCGTTCTATTAAATTAGGTGTTATGAACGGATATAGTGAAGAAATGATAACTGGTATTAAAACAATAAAATCTTATTCTAAAGAGAAATATACATTAGAAAAATATATGGTTGTTAATAAAGAGGCTGCAGATGCAATGTATGAAGCTGATTACCATGGATGCGTTATGGGACCATCTATGAACTTTATTAACCAGTTCACTTTGGCACTTATTTGTGTTGTTGGTGCTCTTTTATGTATTTATGAGGGATTCTCTTATGGATATATTTCAGCATTCACACAATACTCAAGAAAATTTGCAGGTCCTATAAACGAAATGGCAAATATTGCAACAGACATAGGAAGTGCACTTGCTGCAGCTGAAAGAGTCTTCTATTTAATTGATGAAAATCCTGAAGATATTAATGATAACAAGGATGCCAAAGAAATTGATACTTCTTCAGGTGAGATTAATTTTGATCATGTTAAATTTGGTTATACTGATAATATTGTATTAAAGGACTTCTCTTTAGATGTTAAAAGTGGTAAAAAGGTTGCAATAGTTGGTAAGACTGGCGCAGGTAAAACTACAATCATTAATATCTTAATGAGATTCTATGATATTAAAAATGGTACTATAAGCTTAGATGGTATTAACACAAAGGAAATAACAAGATCATCCCTTCGTCATCAATTTGCAATGGTATTACAAGACACTTGGTTATTTGAGGGCTCTGTTTTTGAAAACCTATCATATGGTAATCCTTTAGTAACACAAGATGATGTAATAGATGCTTGTAAAAAGGCACATATTCATTCATTTATTATGCAATTACCTAATGGTTATTCTACTATATTGAAGGAAAATGGTGGCAATATTTCAAAAGGTCAAAAACAGCTTTTGACTATCGCAAGAGCTATGCTATTAAAATCTAGTATATTAATTTTAGATGAAGCAACATCCAATGTTGATACTAAAACAGAAATGGATATTCAGGATGCTATGAATAAACTTATGGAAGGTAAAACCTCATTTATAATAGCACATAGATTATCAACAATTAAAAATGCTGATATCATTCTTCTTTTAGACAATGGTGATGTTATTGAAACAGGAACTCATAAGGAGCTAATGGATAAAAAAGGAAGATATTATAATCTATTTATATCTCAATATGATAGATAAGACTATGCTGGATTTTAATCCAGCATTTTTATATAAATAAAACCATTAATTTGAATAATTTAATATTTTATAGTAAAATAATATTAATATAATGATTATTAAATGTAATAGGAGGTGCTTTATATGTACAGTATTGAAGAATTAGAAAAATACGATTACTTTAAAGAACTTTTAAAGATTAATAAAATTGAATACTTATTAGATTCATTAACTGGTCTTGTACAACGTCAATATATTATTGATTTCATTGCTGAATTAATCAAGGATAAAAAAGAATTTACTATGGCAATATTAGACCTAGATTTTTTTAAGCAAATAAATGATAACTATGGTCATGATGTTGGAGATATAGTAATAAAATCAGTAGCTGAATCATTAAAAACATATCTAGGCGATTTAGGTATTGCGGGTAGATATGGTGGAGATGAATTTATTTTCTTATATTTTGGTTCTTCTGATTATGCTAATTTACATGAATTTTATAATGGATTATATCATGGTAGTATTGTTTTAAGACGAATTATTAAAACATCTACGGTATCTCCTTTTATAACTGGTACAATTGGTTCTGCTTCCTTCCCAAAGGATGCTGATAATTATACTGATTTATTTAAAATGAGTGACAAAACATTATATCGTGGTAAGCAAAAGGGTAGAAATTGCTTTATCATTTATGTAAAAGAAAAGCATCAAAATCTTGATGTTTCTAATATTAGACCAATTGATTTATTTGAATTATCAATAACATTAAAAAATATATTTGATTCAAAAGAAAGTCTTAAAACTAAAATTATGCAATCATCAGAATTTTTAATTAAAAATTTAAGAGTTACTAAGATGCTATTTATTGATTCAAAAACTGATAGAATATTTGATGTAACTGGAGATAAATTATTAGGCTTTTTAAATAAAGAAACTGATAAAAAGTTATTAAAGATTCTCGATAAGGATCAAATATTTATTACAGGTGTAAATAATGATATAACAAGGGTTGCACCATCACTTGGTGATATTACTGCTAAAAATTCTTTAAAGTCATTATTGATGATAAGAATAGATATATTTGACACATCATATGGAGCAATAATGTTTGCAGAAACTAGAGAACATAGAATTTGGGAATCACAGCATAAAGCTATTCTAGTTTCATTAGCAAGATTAATTGCAGAAACATATTATATTGAAGAAAACAAAAAGGGCTAAAAATTAGCCCTTTTTACTATCTAAAAATACTTACAAAAACTGTAACAATTAAAACTACGATTGCAAGTGTTGTTACAAGTAAAACCATTCTTGCAGATGATAAAGTTTCATTTTGTTTAGGTATATATAAATTGCTATCTTTTATCATGATGATAATAGATGCAATCATGATGATTATATATAATAAAATATCTATTGTTGCCGCAATAAAATAAACATTTCCTTCTATTGTCAATAATAAACATCCAACAACCATTGTAAGTACACAAAGTCCGGATAATAAAGTCATCAATCTCTTAGTCTTCATAGTAATCCTCTTAACACAAAACACACGGATTATTATACTAAAAAATCTATACTTTTTCCATAGTTTATTTACAAAATTAAAGAAATAATTAATAGTGATAATAATACAGATGGAATTAAAGCTAAAGTAATCTTAACACCATTCTTAAAAAAATCTAAAAAGCTATATTTTATTTCATTATCCTTTAATATTTTCATCCACATAATACCAGCAAGTGCGCCTACAGGTAAAAGTATTGCACCTAGGTTAGATGCTATTATTACTGAATAAATATTTAATAAGCTACTACCATCTAAAATATTAGAATATGCAATAGTCATTGGGATATTATTTATTACATTGCATGAAATAAATGCACTAAAGAAATAAATTACACCTTCTAAATAGCTATTACCTACTTTATCTATTGATGATGAAATATTAGTAAATAAAGGAGTTGTTGTAAGTGCCATTATTATAACAAACATTGATAAAATAAATGGTATTAAATTATAAGGTAATCTTTTATATGTTACTAATATAAAATCTTTTCTTTTTATAATACTATAAGCTATTAAGAATATAGTTAAGCTTCCTGCAAATATTAATGTTATAAGCCACATTTCAAAACCAATAATATTTGATAAAGCCATAAGAATAATTACTAAAATTAAATGTGATAATGATACATATAATAATATCTTATCCTTTATTTCAGTACCATAGAATTCAAAATCACTTATTTCTTTTTTTAATTCTTTTCTAAACATTAAATATAATACTAATACTGATGATAATCCAATTAGGATTGTAGGTATTATCATTACACATAAATAATTAAAGAAAGGAATCTCAAAGGCTTGTGATAAATATATATTTGTTGGATTACCTATTTCTAGTAATATTGAGTAGGTATTTCCTGCAATAAATTCTAATACTAAATATGGAATTGCAGAAATATTACCTCTTCTTGCAAGATATAGGATAAATGGTGTAAATGTTAATATTACAATATCATTTGATGTAAATATAGTAATAAGTGATATCAATAAATATAATGAGAAAAATAATTTGATTTGTGAACTCTTAAATCTTGTAATAAATTTAGATGCAAGAAATGAAAAGAATCCAGATTCATCAAGAGTTATTGATATCATAGATATTGATATAAATAAAACCAATATTTTAATAGGATTAATTGAACTATTTGATGTAAAAGAATCTATTAATATCTTCTTATCAAATAAAGGTAATATTATTAATAATAATGCTGCAAATAATACTGGTAGATAAAATGTAGAGAATGATTTATCACCTATTTTTAAAATAGGCTTAAAAATTATACATATAAGCATTAGTAATATTGCAATAATTGAAATAATATAAATAGCCATAAGAAAACCCCCAAAGCTGTATAAATTATAACGCTTTGGGGATTTATTTCAATACATTATTTAATATTAAGCTTTTTTTCTTGCTCTTCTAGCTTGGAATCTAGCTTTAAAGCATATTTTAATAATGCTTTATTAACAAATCTAATTAATAAGAAATATAGTGGAATTGATACAACCATAAATATTCCAAATATTAAATAGCATTGCTTTTCATTATTAAAAGTTAAAAATGCTTCTGCCTTCCAAGGCTTAAAGAACTCTTTAAAGAATGTTCCATCAGATATCATTTGTACTGATGTTGGCTTACCTCCAATGAATGATGTTGGGAATGCTAATGCCAAGAATATTACAAATAATAATACTGTAATAAATACTATTAAACGATATTTATTAAATGGTCTACACATGGATGCAGTAACTGCAAGCCCTGCAGTAACAGTTAAAACAGATATTAGAGCACCTACATTATCATTTGAAACAATTGGATTAAATCCAAAGAATTTTGGTATTGCATTTAAAGCAACAGGAAGTATTGCTGCAATAAGTATCAAAAGTCCTGATGGTAATGCTTTAGATAAAACATTTATTCTAAATTTACCTTTTATAGGCTCATGGCTCATTTCAAGTGATAGTAATAGGCCACCTAATGCAATTACTGCTGTTTCAAGTAAGTATATGTTTTCTAATGAATACCACATTTGACCTTTTTTAGTAAATATTAAGAAGAATGATAATAATGCTATCGCGATTGTTTTCATTAAGAATAATACTGATGATCTAGTTATATTATTAACAACTCTTCTTCCTTGCTTAACAACTTCCTTTAAATGAGAAAAATCATTATCTAATAAAATAACATCACTACAGCTCTTAGCTGCATCAGTTGCTTTTTCAAATGTTATTGATGCATTTGCTGTTCTTAATGCTAATATATCATTAACACCATCTCCTGTCATCGCAACCTTTCTACCACTTTTTTGTAGTACTTCTATTATTTTTTGTTTTTGCTCAGGTGATACACGACCAAATATTGTATAATTTGGTACAATTTCTTCTAATTCATCTAGCGCTACACCTTCTAAAGAAATTGCTTTATTAGTATCTTTAACACCACATAACTCACTTATTTTAGAAACAGTTTTAATATTATCTCCAGATATAATTCTTACATCTACATGATTTTCATAAAAGAATTCAATTGTTGATTTTGCAGTAGGTCTTATTACATCCTCTAAAACATATAATGCTAAAAGCTCATTATCTAAGACTAAAGAAAGAATTCTATAGCCTTTTGAAGTCATTTCATTAATGTAGTCTTCTTCTACACCCTTAGAAATATATTCTGGTGCACCTAATAATAGCTTTTCACCATTTTGATATATAAGACCTGATGATTTAATCTTAGATGAGAATGGAATAAGCTCCTTAAAATGAACATTACTATTCTTATCAAATTTTTCAATTAAAGCCTTTGATGTTTGATTAATAGATTCCTGAGAGCCTAAAAGATTTCTTATATGCTCTGTAACCTCTCCATTGTCCTTAAAATATTTAACATCAACAACTCTCATTGTTCCATCTGTTAATGTACCAGTTTTATCTAAGCAAATAGTATCTACTCTTGATAAATTTTCTAAAGAATATAATTCCTGTATTAAAGTATTTTCTTTAGATAATTTAATAATTGATATTGCAAGTGTAATAGATGTCATAAGAACCAAACCAGAAGGAATTACTCCTACTGCAAATGCGGATGTTGCAACAATTATTCTTCCCCATGTTACAGGGTTATCTAACGATAATGTCATTTCACCATTTGCGTTACCCCAAATAGTACCATCATTACCCCATCTCATAATCTTATAGCATAATGTTGAAATACAAACGACAATTATTACACATAAAAGAATTGATAACCAATGTATTATCTTATTTATATCTGTTAATAATTCGCTCTTGTGCTGCTCTATAGATTTAACATTTGATTGAAGCTTTGATGTATATGTCTCATCTCCAACATGAATACATCTTGCATAACCACCACCAACAATAATCATAGATCCTTGGTAAATAGTATCTCCAACCTCTTTTTCAACAAGATCAGATTCACCTGTTAGGAAAGATTCATCTACACTCATCTTTCCTTTTTTTACTATTAAATCAGCTTGAGCCTGTTCACCAGCATTAATTCTTACAATATCATCTAATACTAAATTTCTAGATAGTATTGTTTCTTCCTTTGAATTTCTAATTACTAAAGAATGTGATTCAGTAACAAGCTTCATCTTTTCTAAAGCTTTTTTACATCTGATTTCTTGGACAATTCCTATAATCATATTTAAAATTACTGGTATTAAAAATACAAATTTAGAAATACCAAAATAATTCCTTGCTTCCTTATCAAAACCAAAGTGATGAAGAAGCACCATGAAAACAATAAATACTATTGCGATTATAAAAAATACTATATTAAATACAGATAATGTATTATCTTTAATTATTTGAGCATAGCTTTTTCCAACTTTTTTATTAGTTTTATTAATATTACCTGTTGTAATTCTTTCATTAACTTCATCAGTTGATAAGCCTTTATCAATATCTGGGTCTAGTCTTAAAACTTCTTTCTTTTCTTCTTTCATATTAATACCCCATATACAAATTTTAATATGATTATATCACATTTTATATATTTTGATATATAAAAAAATGTTAGAAGCATAATTGCCTCTAACACTTTTAAATTAATATTTTAAAATAATTCCTTCTTTTTTCTTCTTATTCATCATATACATTGTATCAATTAATAAGCATCCAAATACACTAACAATAGATAAATAATATACTACTGTAGATAATTTCATTAAAGGAGTACCTTCATAATTAAATACTACTGAATAATTTCCTTCAGTTAATTCTACTGCTAATAAATAATCAACCTCTTCAGGATTATAAGGCTTAGTTTTAGTAACTTCTCCTGTATCCTTATTAGTAATTGTTACATAATAACCAGGATAATAAATAACTGCAACCTGAATAATTGCTGTATTAGTTTCAGGATCAACCTCAGTAACTGTTACATCAAATGAAGTTGTTGGTGCATTATAAACTAATGTATCCGTATCAACTGTTGCACTACCAGTTAATACAGCACTTCTTCCTTCTGCCTTTGAATAATTACCGATATATCCAGTATAGTGTGTACCAACACTCCACCATACAAAATCATATAATGAATTACTATATTTAGGTGAATATCCATCATTGAAATATCCATATAGGTATGGGAAATATTCCATGTTGAATCCTACTTGGTAATAATACCAATCATTTAATTCGCCATCAATATTCATTCTCCATGATGAATTTTTACTATTGTAATCATATGAACCATTTTGTTTTTCTTGATTTTTTACATATTCATATGTGATTCTCTTTTCAATTGTAACTTGAGTATATAAAGGAATAATACCAATTACACATGCAGATAAAACTAATAATTCTTTTGCATAATATTTTAAAACAAAAGCTAAAAGCATAGGAACTAATATAGAAATAATAGAATTAATTCTCCAAGCAAATTGTGCTGTATAGAATATTTCTGGCATAATTTTCCAAGCTTGAGCTTGAGTTAATAGTAATAATGCAAATACTAATAATCCAATAGAAACATATAAGAATCTATCCTTATAAATAGCACCAGGATGATTATCTTCTTTCATAAATAATCTTGCGTAAGAAATAAATGTTACAAGTGATGCAGTTATAACCATTGAATAAATAAATTCAATTCTTTGATTAAATGCGAAAGATATTAATACATAGAATACTAAAGCAATTAATGGTGCAAACCATTTGAACTTTTTATAATCAACCTTAGATAATAAAAAATTTGCTAAAATATATAAGGTTACAGAGATTAAATAAGAAACAAAAGAAATTAACACATCAGAAATAGATATATTATTGCTTCTTAACCAATCCATATTAACAAATCCAGTATATATAGCACTTCTTGATGTATCATTTGCAACATGTGAATAATTAGTCCACATTCTATCAGTATTAGATACATTATATATACCTGTATTTAAGGCAGTTAATGTTCTTACTAAGGATAAAGATAATAAACCAAATATTAAACATATAGTTATTATAGTTGCAATTAAATATCTCTTATCTTTAAAGAATTTTTTAATAATTTTATCAATATAGCATAAAACAAATAAAATACCAAATAAGAATCCAAATAAGCCTGTGATATTATGTGAAAGATATAATCCTATTGCGCCAAATATAATCTCTAAGAATATTAATTGACTTGGATCCTCATCATCCTTAACATGAGTAAAATCATATAAGCCCATAAAGAATAATGGTAAGAATAATATTGCAAAGCCTTCTGCGAAAGCGAATCTTGCAAAATAGTTAAATAATCTATATGGCATTATTACAAATAATACTGCAACAACTATAGATGACATCTTCTTTCCTTCAGTTATATGCATACTTAATCTATACATAAAAACTCCAGATAAGAATAAAGTCATGAAAATAATTAATTTAAATGATTGCATTAATGAAATGCCAAATGGTTCTAATAATACACCTGTTAGGGCAACACTTGTGTGTGATAAAGGTGAATAAAACATTCCCTTGGCATAGCCTATTCCACCAAATGTTTCGCTTAGGATTAATAATGATTCCTTATTTTTTATAGCTATAAACATATAATAAATATTAGCATAATGGAAACCAATATCATCTCCTGAAGGTGTTCCTTCATAGAATAATAATACTCCTGCAATACATGATGCAATAAGTATTATAAAATACGGAAATATTTTCCAAAGAATCTTAGATACCTTGGCATTTGTGAATTCATTTGTATTTACTAAACAAGATTGCATAAAAAAACCCCTTAACATAACAAACTAGATTTATTATAACATATTTAAGGGATTTTTTAATTATATAATTAAATAAATTATCTATTATCTACTTTTTCAGGATATAAATCATGCATTAATAATCTTTGTTCTGCCATTTTTTCAAACTTAGTGCCCTTACGACCATAGTTGCAATATGGGTCAATAGAAATACCACCTCTTGGTAAGAATTTGCCCCATACTTCAATATATCTTGGATCCATAAGCTTAATTAAATCCTTCATTATGATATTAACGCAATCCTCATGGAAATCACCATGATTTCTAAAAGAGAATAAATATAATTTTAATGATTTAGATTCAACCATTTTAACATCAGGTACATATGAAATATATATTGTTGCAAAATCAGGTTGTCCTGTAATTGGACATAATGATGTAAATTCAGGACAGTTGAATTTAACAAAATAATCATTATCCTGATGCTTATTAATAAATGTTTCTAAAAGATTTGGATTATAATCGAAATCATATTTTACATTTTTATTTCCAAGTAATGTTAAATTTTCCTCTTCTCTCATTATTCCACCTCATACTTAATTGGATCTTTTAATCCATTTAATTTAAATGCATTTATTCTATCAATACATGTACCACACTTACCACATGCACATTCACTACCATTATAGCAGCTCCATGTTAATTCAAATGGTACATTAAGCTCATGACCTAATTTTACAATTCCAGCCTTATTCATTTCAACAAAAGGTCCTTCAACCTTAAGCTCATTACCAGAACCTAGATAAATAGCCTTTGCCATAGAATCAGTAAAATCCTTAGAGCAATCTGGATATGCGTTACCTGCAGCATCATCCTTATGTGCTCCGTAATAAATAATATTACATCCCTTAGATAATGCAATTGATGCAGCACTTGATAAAAATAGACCATTTCTAAATGGTACATATGTCGATACAGGACTACCATTAGTTTCTTTTAATTGCTCTTCATATGATTCCATTGGTACATCCTCTGTACTCCCCTTTAATAATGAGCAATTTGAATATTGGAATATTTTTGCTAAATCTAAGAATAAATGTTCAACACCATAATAATTACAAACATCTATTGATGCTTTAATTTCCTTATCATGTTTTTGACCATAAGATATGGATAATGCAACAACATTTTCCTTACCATATTTAGATACAGCAAGTGCTAATGCAACTGTTGAATCTAATCCACCTGATGATAAAACTAAGCATTTCATTAGTTAAATACCTCCCTAGTTAAAGAACCAGTTGTAGAAAAAGTTTCTGTTCTACTCTTCTTTTTAATACCTCTTGCAGTAACACAAGAATGTGATCCTCTGATTCTTACTGCAACATCATTAGAACCAGTAATGCCCTTTACAACATATAAGACATCATTTGTAATACGTTCCTGAAGCTGTAATCTTCTAGAAACCATGTCAGCAATTCTTGCAAGCTTTGATAATCCAATAACCTTACCATTTGGAATATATGCAATATCACATGTCATATCATACATTAACGCAATATGATGCTCACAAAAAGAGAATATATCTATATCCTTAATGATAACTAAATTCTTTGAATCAGTTAGATAATCCTCATCAAATGTTTTATTATACATATCTATTATTTCATCATTTGTATAATTCATTCCTATAAACATTTCCATATACATAGCTGCAGCACGCTTTGGAGTATCAATTAATCCTTCTCTTTCTGGATTATCACCCAAAGCCTCTAAAATTTCTTTAAAAGCGTGCTCTAGTTTATTCTTATCAACCATCTTATACACCTCTTTTATCCTTATCCCAAATAATCTTATGAATTTGTAGCTGTAATCTTACACCATTAAGATTATTATCCTTCATAAAATCCACTATTTTTTCTAATTCAATTTCACCAAACATAGGAGAAATGAATGGATTTGTATATTCATTTAAATGATATTTTAAAATGATTTCTTTTGCTTTTAATAAATCAAGATCAGAACCACATACGAATTTAACTACATCATTTTTTCCTAAATATTTATAGTTTTCTAAATTCATTTTATCTTCCATTAAAGATGAAGGTCCTTTGTAATCAAGAGTAAAAGAAACACCATTTAATCCAACATATTTAGAAATATCTACTGAACCATTTGTTTCAAGCTCAACTCTATAACCAAGATTAGATAATTCATTAATTAATTTATCAACGTCTGGCTGAATTAAAGGCTCACCACCAGTTAAAGTAACATTGTATACATTAGTGGATTTTATATAATCAATAATTTCTTCTACTTCTAATTCTTGATATTTAGGGTTAATATATGAATATTTTGTATCACAATATGGGCAACGTAGGTTACAGCCTTGAAATCTAATAAATACTGCAAGCTCACCACTCCTAAGTCCTTCACCATTTATTGATAAAAACTTTTCTATTACTTTCATATTCTATATTCAGCCTTATTTGTTGGAGTTTCATATACTGAAACTGAAACAACATCATATCCTTTCTTTTGTAATGATTCAAAAAAATACTTAGAGAAATTTTCTGCAGTTGTACGGAATGAAACCTCACGAATTAGGAATTGCTCTTTTAGCATATTTAATAATTCATCCTTTAAAGAATTCTTTTCTACAATAAATGAGTGATCAAAATAATCACATAAATCCTTTAAATCCTTCTTTAAAATACCAAAATCTATAAGCATTCCATTATTTAATTCACCTTTTACTTCGGCAACAATTCTCCATCTATGTCCATGGATATTCTTGCACTTACCTTCATAATTTGTTAAAAAATGTGCTGCATCAAATGCTGATTCAGATGAAACAATATACATAATAATTCCTCCATTTTTAGGACTATTAAATAAAAAAACGGGACAATTTTGTCCCATCAAAAAGCTTTTTATAATTAATAGCCCTGGTTTTGTTTAAAGACAGGATGGTACAAACGAACTGTCTTATTAAAAATTCTTGCCTATTTTAACACTTAATGAAATCAAAAGCAATACTATTTCTTAAAGAAAACAAATAAAAATATAGAAAATAACATAACCATTAGACCTATAAAAGCCCAAATTAAACCAAATAACATTTCAAGTGTAAAAACACTTAATAAAATTATTGAAATTATTAAAAAACTTATCAGTAATGATTTCTTCTTCGAATTAGGCATAATTTATCTCCCTTAAGATTATTATAACATAAAAAAAGATAAAAAAATCAAGGATATTAAACCCTTGATTCTCTATCTAAAATTATTGGTTTTATAACATTCATTCCTTCTTTAGCATTCTTAACACATTTAACCATAAAAACATTAGAGTTTTCTTTATTCTTATCAAAAACGAATTGTATTACCTTAGGTATTAAATTATTCTTTTTTAATTCCTCTAATACTTCATCTAATCTTGGAGAGATATGTAGGAAATATAATACCCCTGAATCTCTTAGATTCCTAGAAATTGATTTAACTAATATATCTAATGTTAATGATTGCTCATGCTTAGCTAAATTCTTATATGAATTATCTGCCATATTATCTTCTTTTGTTTTAAAATATGGAGGATTACATATTATAACATCATAAGGAATTTCTTCTTTATATGTTTTAATATCTCTTTTTAGTAATCTAACATTACTAATATTATTTAATTCCATATTCTTTTTGGCAAGCTCTAATGCTTTTTCATTAATATCAATACCAGTCATCATTTTAGGTTTAAATAAAGATGCATATAATAGTAATGCGCCTTGGTTAGTACCAAAGTCACATACATTATCCTTATGCTTTAAATCAATAAATTCACCTAATACCATAGTATCAGAATTTATTAAAAACATATCATCATCTTGTATAACTTGTAATTCTTCATGGTGTGGTAAGAAATCTTTTCTAATCATAATTATTTATTAAGCTCTTTCCTTAATCTAGTTCTAAAATCAGATTCCACATCATAAAATGCATGACAAGAACCCTCGTATATAAATGTATCACACTTTATATATTTTAGTATCTCATTAATTGCATTTTCACCAAATATTTCATCTCCCTTTGCACCAAAGATGAAAAGTTCTGGTTTTATATTAGAAATATATTCTCTAATATCAATAGATAATAGCATATTTGCTGTTTTAATGAAATGAGTTAATTCAATGCTTGTAATTGTATTTTTAAGATTTAAAATTGAGGTTCTTATACTATCAGCATATTCTTTTGTATAAAGCTTATCTAAGAATAAATTTAATAAATCTTCAATTTTATTATTTGTTGCAAGGTCTATTAATTTATTAAAGAAATCCTTTGCATTATCATCTACATATGATGTAGTTCCTGCAAGTATAATCTTTTTTATATTTTTAGGATATTTATATCCTATAATTTCTGATATTA
This sequence comes from Acholeplasmatales bacterium, assembly GCA_016288855.1. GTDB lineage: Bacteria > Bacillota_I > Bacilli_A > Acholeplasmatales > Anaeroplasmataceae > Anaeroplasma. Next base: position 11,748 of record JAEELJ010000013.1, on the reverse strand, counting down.
TACCACCTAATGATGCACCAAAAAGATATATATTATCTAAACTAAAATAATTAATGCATTTATATAAATCATCCGCATAATCTAATATTGAGAAATTATTTGGAATATTTACTCTTCTTTCAAATAAATATATTGTATATTCATCCTCAAAGCTTCTAAATGCTGCTTCAATAAAATCTTTTGAATTCATTATATCAAATATATATAGTCCAGGTATTATTATTAAATTTTTTAAACCAGTACCAAATCTAATATATCTAATATTAGTATCATCAATTGAAATATTCCTTATAGTAACCATATATACTCCTTTTACAAAAATGACCCTAAACTTTAGGGTCATATTTTATTATAAATTCAATTCTTTAAATTGTCTTTCTATTTCAGATTCACAAAATACTCTAATATTTGGTTGAGCAAATGATGCACGTACTGAATTCATTATTAAATTCTTAACCATAATAGTATTTAGATTAAATGCATTATTAAGAATTCTAAATTCTCTTCTAATACTTGTATTAGATACTGTTGTATTATCAGTATTAATTGTAATTTTAAATCCGTAATTTAATAATCCTTTAAATGGATATTCTTCAATATTTTCAAATAAACCAGTATTTAAATTTGAAGTTGGACATAATTCTAATGCAATATTATTATCTTTAATACTTTTAATTGTTTGTGTAGACTCTAAAGATCTAACACCATGTCCAATTCTTCTCGCACCAAAGGAAATTGCTGTATCAACAGATCTAGGTCCTGCTGCCTCCCCTGCATGAATTGTTGTTGGAATAACATAAGACTTAACTAAATCAAATAAGTCTTTAAAATTCTCAGTTGGATATTGTGCTTCTGCGCCAGCTAAATCTATTCCACAAACACCATGTCCTAAATATTTTTTTGCAATCTCAATTGTTTCTAAATTTAAGTCATGGTTATCATCACCACGCATCATACATAGTATTAATCCTGATTTTAAACTTGATTTTTCTTGTCCTCTTATTGCTGCTCTAACACATTGCTCAATTGTCATACCACGTTGCATATGCTTTTGAGGAGCAAATCTAATTTCAGCATAAATTAAGCCATCTTCTTTTAGCTTTTCTTTCAAATCATATACAGCCATTTCAATTGCCTTTGGTGTTTGAAGTAAGCTAACAGGAAAATCAAATTTCTTTAAATAATCATTTAAATTTCCACCGACTCTTGGAACTGATAAAATGTTTTTTAAATCATCATCTGTATAATTCTTTTCTATTTTATTTAAAACCAATAATTTTTTTACAGTCTCCATTGGTAATGAACCATCTAGATGAATATGTAAATCTATAAAACAACTCAATTTATTAATAACTTCATTATCCATAACTATTCTCCTCCTATTCAAATTTAAACATTTGTCTTCTTTATGTTCATTATAACATACTTTTTTTAATAAAAAAAGAGTTCCTAATGGAACTCTTTAATGTTATTGTTATGCTACATCAGTAGTTAATTGTACAAAATCTACTTTTTGGATATCATAATTACTTGAAACTGATTCTAATTTAAAAATCTTATAGAATGTTACATCAGTTAAATAATAACGATAAATTGTTGTTTCAATAGTCTTACTACCATCTTGTTCAATATAAGTTTCACTCTTGTCAATCTTATTTGCGCTATATAGTACTAAATAACCATTACATACATTATAGAAGTATTCATCGCCTGTATTATACTTAGAACCAGTAATAATATCATTATAGCTCTTGTAATCAACATATTCATAAGCTGAATGTAGACCATTCTTATTTCTTAGCATAGAATAAGGAATACCAGTTTCGCCTTCATTGAAAACATATTGTTCATTTGTAATAGAAGATTCACTTGATGATAAGTCATGTGTTTCAATGATGTAATCATTACCATCTACTTCTATTTCAACTTCAGTTTCTTCTTCTAATTCGCCAGTTTTAGTGATTGTATTTGTAGTATAATCTTTTGAAATTTCATCTTCAATTGCATGGAATTGATGATTAGCATTATATTCATATCCTAATACATCAGCAACCTCTTCAGTAAAATACTTATATGCAACTGGTGTTAAATCATATAATCTACCAATTGTAAAATAAGCATAGAAATCAGATTTTGCTTCATCAGTATAAACAGTTAAAGATGTCTTTTTTTCTAAAGTATAATAATAAATTGTTTCTTTATTACCATCAGTAGAACCAAATTCGAAGCTACATTGATTTGTTCCTTCATCTACCCATACAACAACTTCATCACCTTTTTTGCCATCATAAGAATACTTTATCCAACCTCTAGAATCCTTTATTCTTTTTGGACCTGTAACCATTGATGAAATTATTAATATAAGAATAATTGCAACAAATACAATATACACTGCACCTACTACAATATATCTTTTATAGTCCTTTATGAACTTATCTCTTTTTTCTTTAGCCTCTTTTTTCTTAGCTAATTTTTCTTCTTGTTCTTTCGTCATGTTATTATCTTGCATATAAAAACCCCCCGAGAACAGATTTGTTATATTTTAATTATACTACACTTTTTATAAATATAAAAGGTTTTAATTGTCACTTCTAGAGTAAGCGTTCTTCATACAAGATGAAACAATATATAAAACTTTGTCCAAAACTTCATCAGTTAAATCCTTTGCGACCTTAGATATTTCATCCATTGCCTTATTTAAAACATCAATATTCTTTGATTCTTTATACAATAAATCATACTTCTTAATAAGCTCATGAGATTTAGACATTAGCTTATTTTGATAACGTTCAATAAATATTGCTGTTTTATTAAACTGAGAATCAGCTAAGGCTGATAATAATCTATTTGCCCAATAAAAGCTTTCGGTATTAACTCTTGTAGTCTTACATCTAAAATATTCTGGTACATTAGTAGAAGATGCATAAAAAGGAACAAGCTGATTAAATACATTAGATGCAAAGCTAAACCAAACAATTCCTTTTAATTTATCTTCTTCATATCCTCTAATTTGACATAAAGCTAATAAAGATGTTCTATTTACACCAATTGAACGATATTTGTTTCTTAAAGTAGTATTTTCTTTAGAATATGGATCATAAGGTGTACCTTGGAAATGATTAGATAAGCACCATTTAACATCTTCTATAGTTATTTTTCTTTCAGGTACTAATGACCAAGGAATATCATCAGACTCAGGGGTAAAATCAGCATTACATCCATCCCATTTATAAGTTCTTGGGTTTAAGAAACGCTCAATAGCCCAGCTTCTAGGAGTGTTATAAATATGATCAGAATCATCATGAGAGCCAAAAACTAATCTTGGATTAAATTTTCCATTATTATTTATATCTAAATGGTTATCTTTAATAAATTCTTTTAAATCAGATGAGCATAAATGATTTTTCTTTTCACCAAATGCATCTAAAAGATCAAATTCATCAATTCCTAGCTGATTTGGCATTGATACATATCTATCATCTGGAACACGTTTAGCAATATAATGGTGTCCTCCAATAGTTTCTAAGAACCAAACCTCATTTTCATCATTAAAAGCAATACCATTTGGTTCATATGTACCATACTTTTCAAGAAGCATACCTAATCTTAGGACACCTTCTCTTGCGGTTTTAATATAAGGTAAAACTAAAACTACTAAATCCTCTTCACCAATACCACCCATTACTTCCTTTTGTCCTAGAGTTTCTTTAACATAAGTTACATATGGATCAGCACCTAAAACTCTTGGGTTTGTCGTAATAGTTTCAGTAGCAGACATACCTACATTATAAGAATTGATACCTGATGCAGGCCAAATGCCACCATCAGGTTTAACATTAGGGAAGCAAGTATAAGTTAATGGATTATCCTCTAAATCTATTTCAACATGAGATATTTTTGATTTATATTTACGAGGTTGCATAGAAGGTGTTACAACTATTAAATCCTTTTCTGCAAATTGCCCAGATGGATTATCATCATTTCTTGCAATCATTGTTGAACCATCATAGCTCGCTTTTTTACCAACTAAAATTGTTGTACATGGCATAAATAATCAACTTCTTTCTTTATAAAATATAGTGACTATATTTTAGCACAAAAATATAATTATTTTAAAGTATATTAAATACTTTATTTAAAGTATTTTTTTGTTATAATTTTATTGGTGATTATATGTTAACAAGAAAAATGATTTATGATACCTTAAAAGAATTAGGATTAAAAAATACAGATAATATTATGATTCATTCCTCACTTAAATCCATAGGAGAAATTGAAGGAAATGGTTTAGGCTTAATAGAATGCTTAAAAGAATATTTTAATGAAGGCCTAATAATGCTTCCTATGCACACCTGGAGCTTTATGAATAATGATTTAGATATCTTAGATTTATCAAAAGAAAATTCATGTGTAGGAATATTACCTAACCTTGCGTTAAGAAGTGGATTTATAAGGAGCTTTCATCCAACTCATTCTATTGTTGCATATGGTAAAAATGCATCTTCTTATATAAAATATGATGATAATGCTAAGACACCAGTCCCTTATGATGGGTGCTTTGGAATGCTTCATACAATTGATGCTAAAATTTTATTTTTAGGGGCTTCATTAATAAAGAATACATTTATTCATTCTATTGAAGAAAAATATAATGTTCCTAATAGATTTACAATTCATACTTATAAATTCTATTCAAAAAAAGGTGATATTATAAAAGAATATAATATAAAAAAGCATTACTCTACTTTAAATCCTCACCTATCTGAGCATTATATAAAGTTAGAAAAACCTATGATTGATTTAGGGATTGCAAAATATTTTAAATTTGGCAATGCAAATTCTATAATTATTGATTCAAAAAAATGCTATGAGCTTACATGTAAATTATTAGAACAAGATTTACATATATTTGATGACCTAAAGCCTATAGATGAAAAATTATATAACTAACAAAAAAGACTATGAATTCAATTTTTCATAGTCTTTTTTAATCTATTTAATTAAGAAATATGTCCTCTTCTTAATTCAGCAATATCATGAATTAACTTTTCAGTCTTTTCCCAACCTAAGCAAGGGTCAGTAATTGACTTACCATAGCATCCACCATCAACCTTTTGATTGCCATCTTCAATATAAGATTCAATCATTAAGCCCTTAACAAGTTTAAATATTTCAGGGTTATGGCGTGTTGCATGTAATACTTCTTTTGCAATACGAATTTGTTCAATATATTGCTTTCCTGAGTTTGAATGGTTACAATCAACGATACATGCAGGATTCTTATATCCCTTTTCTAAATATAATTTTGCAAGAGTAGCTAAATCCTCATAATGGTAATTTGGATGACTTACACCACGCTTATCAACATATCCTCTTAATACTGCATGAGTCAAATCATTACCAGTTGTTTCAACTTCCCATCCACGATAAATGAATGTAGTTCCGCTTTGACCAGCCTGAATAGAATTCATTAAAACTGATAGGTCACCTGATGTTGGATTTTTCATACCAACAGGTACATCCATACCTGATGCAAGTAATCTATGAGATTGATCTTCAACAGATCTTGCACCTACTGCAATATATGATAGTAAATCTGAAACATATGCATAATTTTCTGCATATAACATTTCATCAGCACCAGAAAAACCAGTTTCCTTTAAAACATCCATATGTAGCTTTCTTACTGCAATAATTCCTTTTAGCATATCAGGTTGACCAGTTGGATCTGGTTGGTGAACTAATCCCTTATATCCAGCACCTGTTGTTCTTGGCTTACCAGTATAAACTCTTGGGATAATAGTAATTACATCATTAACTTCTAAAGCTACTTTCTTTAGTCTTTTAATATAATCTAATACTGCATCTTCTCTATCTGCGCTACATGGTCCAATGATAAGAATAAACTTATCACTCTTACCTGTAAAAATATCTCTTATTTCTTTATCATTATTTTCTTTAATGGCTTTTAATTCATCAGATAATGGATACATTTTTCTGATTTCTTCAGGAGTAGGAAGTTCCTGAGTTGACACCATATTTTTACTAAATTCATCTCTAACTTTCATAACTATAAATACCTCTCATTGTACAATATTATAAATTATTTAATTGAAAATTAATAGTTAAAATTTCAATTTTAATCTAAAAAAAAGGATTTCTTTAGAAGAAATCCAATTTTTAATACTAATTATTCTATTTTTTTGATAATTTCTTGATTATCTTGTTTATTAATATTCATTTTTTTAGCTTTTCTCTTACGATATTTTTCTTTTATCTTTTCTCTTTTTTCATTTTCCTTTTGAATCTCAATTTCATTTGCTTCAGTATATGTTAATTCATGCTTTCTTATTCTATAATGAATTTTTGAAATTCTCATAAATGAGATAAAGCATGAAATTATAGTTATACCATTAAATACTGTTATTGCATAAAGCTTTCCTTCATCTGCAACACCATATACTGCCCAACAAATTGAAGATAAGAATAAACCAAGCTTTAATAGCATTTCACTTTGTAAAGGTCCAACTTTAATTGTAAATGCTAATATTAAAAATATTGTATAAATTATAGTTGCGCTAATAGGCAAATATCCTTGCCATTTATTTCCTGAGCCTAATATATTAACTATTACACCTATTACTACCGCAAGTGTAGTAATAACAATTATAATTATTAACTTTAAAATCTTCTTTTCTTCTTTAACAAACATCAAAATTATATTTCTTGTTAATGATGTAGCCTCTTGAACAACACCTGAATATAGTTTTTGAATTATTTCTGCAATACTAGATAAAACATGATTGATACTTTGTAATATCAATATAAGTTTTTTGTTTTTAAAGAAGCTTGAACCTGTAAATAATATATTACCAACAAGTGATAATATTTGTGCGACTATACCTATTGTTGTAAGTCCACCAAATAAATATTCAAGCATAGTACCACCATCCAAAATATATTATACCAAATTGTTATAATATTTAATTATAAAATTAAATATATTATAGTAAAAAAGGAGGGATATATTTGAATTATATTATTAAAATTAAAAAAGCTTCTAAGAATAACTCTTAAAAGCTTAATCATATTAATCTATTAACTTTCTTAATCCATCGATATATAAAGCTAATCCAATCTGGTTTGCAACAGTCTCAATTAATACTAAATCATCATTTTGCCAAACACGACCTGTATTAACACTTGTCATATCACATCTTAGGAAACCAAATGATTTACCATAACATTTTATTTCAACTAAACAACATGCATAAATGTTTTGCTTTTTTAATTCATCAATGATTTTTAATTTTTCTCTTGATGATAATGTGGCATTCTCATAGAAAACAGAACAATTGTTAAATAATTCTGTTATAGCTTCTTCTGCATATGGTTCATAATCTCTTTTCTTAGAAATAGGTTGGAAATAATCTAAATATAATCTACCATTCTCTTGCATACATATATGATCAATTAAAAGGTATGCACCAATAAAATCTAATACATTTTTAATATTATTAGATGTATCATCATCATTTGTTAGCATATTAAATATTTTTGAATGTAAGATAATTGGGTCATAAACCTTTTCTCTTATTGTTTGTAAATTGATATTTCCATGCTTTTCAGCAAGATAAATGATAAAGCAATTTCTTCCTTTTACTTTACCTCTATATAAGGCCTTATCTGCTAAATTAAATATTACATCAATATTTGTTGTATCTAAAGGATATCTTGAGCAACCTGCTGTATATGTAATTGAAACATCTGTATCAGGTATTTTAATATCATATGCAGACTGTAAAAGGTTTAATAAAACATGCCATATATCGTCATATTCAACAATATTAGGGAACACAAAAACAAATTCGTCTCCACCGAATCTACCTACTACCCCACTATCTTGAACAGCTTTCTTTAATGACTGCGCAACAAGCCTTAATGCTTCATCCCCTACAGCATGGCCATATGAATCATTAATTATTTTAAAATTATCAATATCTACAATTACAAAAGAAAAAGGAGTTTCGTCTCTAATTAATTTATCCATATATGATGATATTGCATCTCTTCTATAAAGACCAGTCAACTCATCCTTGTTCTTTTCAAATCTTTTTAGGAATTCTTTTTCCATAAGCATCACCACTTTTTTTTAAATTATACTAAATTTATATAAAAGTATCAAGTTTTTACAAATTAATCTCTTTTTTATATTATAACATTTAACATTATTAATTACATTAATAATTATTAAAAATTGTTCTTTATATTTTCAAACTTTTGATATATAATGATTTAGCAATTATAGAAAGGTCAGGTATTATTATGCCACTAGTAAATGAATTAGACATGTTAAAAAAGGCCTATGATGAAGGCTACGCTGTAGGTGCATTCAACATTTGCAACATGGAAACAATCCAAGGTATTGTTGAAGCAGCTAAATTAGAACGTTCTCCAATTATTCTTCAAGTTTCAAGAGGTGCAAGAAATTATGCTAATCCTCTTTATTTAAAAGCAATGGTTGAAGCTGCAGTTTTAGATTCTGGTTTACCTATTGCCCTACACCTAGATCACGGTGACTCATTTGAAACATGTAAAGATTGTATTGATTCTGGTTTCACATCAGTTATGATTGATGGTTCTTCTCTTCCATACGAAGAAAATGTTGAATTAACAAGAAGAGTATGTGAATATGCTCATAATCATGTTCCATATGTTACAGTTGAAGGTGAACTTGGAACTTTAGCTGGTGTTGAAGATGAAGTGAGTGTTGAACATTCTTCATACACAGATCCAAATATGGTTGAAGATTTTGTTAAGAGAACAGGTGTTGATTCACTTGCAATCGCAATCGGTACTTCTCATGGTGCATTTAAATTCAAGCCAGGCACAAAGCCAATGCTTAGATTTGATATTCTAGAAGAAGTTTCAAAGAGATTACCTGGTTTCCCAATCGTATTACATGGTGCATCTTCTGTTTTACAGGAATATGTATCTATGTTTAAGGAATCTGGCGGAGAAATGAAGGACGCAATTGGTGTTCCTGAAGAATTACTTTCTAAAGCCGCTAAGATGGCTGTATGTAAGATAAATATTGACTCAGATATCCGTTTAGCATCTTATGCTTCAATGAGAAAATATATACTAGACAATAATTCTTGCTTCGACCCAAGAAAGCCATTAGGTGTTGCAAGAGATAATATCACTAAATCTGTACAACATAAGATTCGTAATGTATTAGGTTCTTCTAATAGAGCTTAATCAAATTTCAAAAAAATTACCTTAGGATTTTTTCTTGCCTAAGGTATTTTTTTACTTTTCATTTATCCATTGATAACAAAACATTTGAGTTCTAACAGACATTAATGCCTTATCTTCTAATAATTTCTTTACTTCATCCTTAGTAAACCAGTTAGCTCTAATTTCTTCCATAGGATTATCACTAGGTCTAATTTCACCTTCACAAGTGACATAACAAATTACCATTTCTTCATCACTTGTTCCTTGAGACGCATATGAAGGAGGAAGCATTGCAATAAGCTCAACTACATCAACGCCTGTTTCTTCTTTTAATTCTCTTTTACAAGCAGTGAATGCATCTTCACCTTCATCAATTAAACCTGCAGGAAAATTATAAACCCATTCATTAGTAGCCATTCTAAATTCTTCTTGAATAAGAATTTTAGTTCTATCTACACTTACACATACCATTCCAACGCCTTGAGGCTCATGATGACAAAAAGTTTCTATTGTTAAATTCTTATCTCTTGAAACAAACTCATATAGTTTTATTCCACCTACTGCATTCTCATATTTAGCAATATAATATGTAAGGAATTTACCTTCATATTTCTTTTCAATTTCTAATAATTTCATAATACACCTCAATTATTATAAATATTTTATAATAATTACTATTTGTTAGCAAGGAAAAAAGGCTATGAAAATAATCATAGCCTTTAAAATCATAAAATTATTTTAAATCCTTTGTTTGGATATGATCCATATCATCATAATCCTGGTTTTCACCACACATACCCCAAATGAATGTATAATTCATTGTTGCAGATGCTGCATGAATTGACCATGCTGGTGAAATAACAGCCTGTTCAGGAGCCATAACGATATGACGAGTTTCATCTGGCTTTCCCATTAAATGGAATACTCTATCTGTTTCTGGGAAATCAAAATAGAAATAAACTTCCATTCTTCTTTCATGTGTATGACAAGGCATTGTATTCCAGCAAGAACCTCTATCAAGTGCAGTCATACCCATTGCTAACTGACAAGAGTCAATGATTGCAGTATTGATATACTTATTAATTGTTCTCTTATTCATATGTTCAACATCACCTAATTCTTGGTGAACACATTCAACAGCCTTAATATCGCCCTTGAACTTTGCTAAATTTTCCTTTGTATATGCAATATATACTGTTGGATAAGTCTTGTGTGCAGGAGATGATGTCATATAGAACTTTGCAGGGTTCTTTGGATCATTTGATCTAAATTCAATTTCCTTAACACCTAAACCAACATACATACCATCCTTATGCATAATATCATAAGTCTTACCATCTAATGTAACAGAGCCATCTCCACCAATGTTGATGAATCCTAATTCTCTTCTTTCTAAGAAGTATTTTGCTCTCATTTCAGAAGAACCTTCAAGCTTTAAAGCCTTTGTAACTGGCATAATACCACCAGCAATAATTCTATCCTGATGAGAATATGTTAATAAAATATCATCAGCTTCAAATACCTTTTCAATTAGGTAATGATGTCTTAATAATTTTGTATCATAATTCTTAGAATCATCTGGATGATTTGCATATCTAACATCTAATTTCATATTTATAATTTCCTCCAATAAAATTTCTATACCTATTATATCACAAATTATTAGTGGTATTAAAATAAAATTATTATTTTTAAAATTAATCTAGTTCATGTTATTATTAAATACCTTTATAACATCATTTACAATATTATAATCTAATAAATTATCAGTAGCCATTTGCCTTAATATTGCAAATGTATCATATAATCTAAATTCCCTCTTATAACTTCTTTTTTCAATTAAAGCTTGGAATATATCTATTACTGCTAAAAGACGATCCTCAAATGATAATTCATGTGCTTTAAGATTAAATGGATATCCTGTACCATTTATTTTTTCATGGTGTCTAGATGACCACTTGCATATATCTTCTAAGCCTTCTATTTGACTTAGTATCAAATATGTACCATACGCATGATCCTTTTTGAACCTCTCATGATTAAAATCATAAGATTCTAACTTCTAATATCGTTATAGAGACTATAACGGCATAGATATAATGCTGATAAAGTTGCCTAAATCCTGTCTAAAAGACACATTATATCTACCTAACATATTAATAAATCAAACTTTTTTATAATTTGATAACTTTGTTGAGTTTCTTTATGTATTTTCTATAATTTAGTCCTAAAGCAAAAATCCAAGAATCATTATAATAAATTGTATTATTTTTCTCATTTATTAAGTAAAACACAACAAAACAATTCTTATTATCAAAATAAAGTAATTCTTTAGATTTGAATAATTCATCAGATTTACCTATAACAATTACAGATTTATATTTTGTAAAATCTGACGTATTTACACCATCACTTATTTTATCTAAAATACTTTCTATATTATCGTGATTAATAATACTGTCTTCAAATTTAAAATATATCTTTTTGCCAACACCATAGAAGTCTGTT